>NZ_QUMC01000008.1:0-97385 GCF_003481925.1 Butyricicoccus sp. OF10-2
TGGGTTTGCTCATATAATTACAGGGCGCGGACTTTCTTTTCGTATGTGAACAATATACCTATTTCCTCCTTGCGGCCTCTGCTTTGTCCAACTTTTCGTCCGCACCCCCGAGTCCTAACAGCAGCGAATAAAACTTGGCAGTTTCACCTAAATTTTCGGCAGCACTACCAAGTTTTGCTTTGTGATTTCAGTGATACTGCCAGATGCTCTGTGCTTGACATTAACCAATCCGTTGCGTTATAATTTTTATGCAAAGTTTATTAGCCGAATCGGGGGCGTAGCTCAGCTGGGAGAGCGTTTGACTGGCAGTCAAGAGGTCATGGGTTCGATCCCCACCGTCTCCACCATATTAGACAAAACCCGTGTATAACTTAAGTTATACACGGGTTTTGTCATTTTTGACACCAAAGAAGACCAATTAACCTTGCTGACTGTGCAGAATGACAGTACGAAAGAAAACAATATCTTCTATATTCCTATGTTTTGCCTCTCGGGTGAGGCGGCAGCATAGTAATTCTTATTTTTTAGGAGGGGCAAAACATGAGAATACCATATGGTTTTACTTTGACCAGTAGCGGGACACTTGAAATCAATAGGAGTGAAGCAAATGTTGTGCGTCTGATTTTTGATTTCTATATGGCAGGAGCAAGTTTGGGAAAGGTCGTGGATATGCTTCATGCAAAACAAATATCTTCTCCGATCGGAAAAGCAAAATGGACTCAGCTGCGGTAGATCATCTTCTTTCTAATGGTAAATACATAGCTGTTATTGGCATGGAGAAGTTCATGGATGCACAGTTTGAGAAGTCTGCCCGCTGCAATGTTGATTACGATAAGGAAGGAACACCAAGGAAAGGCACACGCTATGTTTCCCCTGCCGTGATTCAGATTTGATTTATCTTTCATATTTCTACAAGTTATGCTACAATAGCCTCAAGAGGTGAGGCGTGTGGCAAGGAAAATCAGCATGATAGATTTAGCTGGCATTGGAAATTTGTTGGAATACCTTGTGGGAGCGGATAATATCACCTGCGAGGAACGAGATCGAATTATACTGCGAATCACAAAGGAAAATGATATTGCTGAATATACGCTCTCCGCTCTCGCTGGCTATGGCAAGAGTAAGAGTGAGGTATTGGAAAGTGTTGCACGGAGAAAGAACTCGGTATCACAGGACAAGAAGCAAGATGAGAGTTATATTTCTCTTACCGAGATTGCTCGAGCACATAGTGAGGATGCTCCAGGATATGTGATTCAGAGTTGGTTGCGAAGTGGAAACACCTTAGCCTTCCTCAACCTGTGGGAACAGGAAAATAATCCTGATTACAGCGAAGCCGGTTATGAGGAGCTTTTAGAAAAGAAGAAAGCCGCTTCTTTTACATTGATACCAAAGCTGTGGATCGACCGAACAAAGGCAATCGGCATTGTTTCTAAGCAAGGTAAAGCCAGAGGAACATTTGCTCATCCGATGATTGCTTGCGAGTTTGCTTCATGGATTGCACCAGAGTTTAAGATGCTATTGATTAAGTTATCTTTGGGGAGGACGCACCTAAAGTAACAATTTGAATCATGTATAGAAATTGACGGATGATGCGCATAAGCCATTCAATTCATCAATAAAATATTCCTTAAAATTATAGAGAGGAAACTTGAATTATGAGTAACTCTATTCTTTATTATCCGACAATTGAGTTTCGCCACGAAGATTATCAATGGCTCTGGAATGCAGCTCTTTTTGCGGATAAAATATATAGAATTGTGCCCCCTGGATATGAATTGAATGAACCGCAAAATATTAGAGAGTTGTGTTCTACCGGCGAAATTGGAATCCCACTATCTCCTGTTCCGTATTCAAAAGAAGCGAGTGAAGAATTTTCGAAGTTTATGGATGAGAATCATAGAAAAGCAGCTGCGCTTTCGCTGATTGAGGATGATGAAACAGAATATATCCGAATTCATTCTTCAAAAATGGATGTCAAACTCTTGCAGGATATTTTCTTCAAGCTAAAACATATTGACGAGGATGAAAACTGGCTGTATGCAAGCCCCCACACTGTGAACTTCTATATGACCTTTTTAGCAAATCACATTGCAAAAAAGAATTCACTATCTTTGTGGACCAGAAATCAAGAGTTGTGGACAACATCAACCTACTTTTTATACGGAGGAGCTCTTCAGGATGATTATCGACCGGGGAAAGAATACATTGAACCGAGCACCGAAGCATTAGTATCGATTATGATTCCAGATATTTTTCCACAAGATCTTTTGCATGTTCCTCCCACAGATATTCTTCGTTTTCGTGAAAAGCGAAAAGATGAGCGCAATCAATTTTTGAATGCCATTAAAACTCTTCGCAATGAGCTGGCTCAAGCAGATGCTCCTGAAGTGATAGAGGCAATTATTAATGATGAAAAGAAAAAAATTGATTCTGCAGCGAATGAATATAGAAAAAGTATGGATATTTTAAGGGTTGCTAAGTTTGGTGGTATATTGACAACTGTAATTACTGTAGCTGCGGATGTATTGGGGTATTGTAGTAATTTCCATGATTTATATAAAGGCGCAATTGAGTCTTCCGGCTTGTGGGCCGGAATCTTGACTGGGATTTTTGAGAAAAGAGTAGGGAACATTAATAATCCATATACTTACTTAGCACAAATCAAGTCTATTTTTTCGTATTATCCAGGAGCCTCCAAACTCTTTGGAGGGCAACCGCAAATTGCAAAGTATAACTATACTTTATACCGCGGATTTGAGGAATTTATAAACGATTAGTTAATATGTCTGGAGTAACATAGAAATTCACATAAAGCTTGCTGTATGATATTTAAAACAGAACTTTTTTCTTCTTTTTAGCCAAGAGAAAACTCCGCACTATCTAAAGGTAGTGACCAGATGGAATTCATTGTTCGAGAATGTCCCAACAATGGTATACTTGGTGGACCGTTCGAGAAAACGATTACAGCCTATATAGGCCAACAACATAGTTTAGCAGAGATTTCCATAGAGCAATTTGGTGAACGTATCATTACGGTTCATACTGTAGAGGATGCCTCCATATACGACCTTCATCATTTATACTTTGATTTGAAGCGTCTAATAATGCTAATGGATGGGCAGTTTTATCCAATCACATCGGTTACTCGGGATGGAGTCGAAATCACCACAAGCATTCAGAAAAAGTTGCTTCCTAATTATTTTTCTGCTGATTTTATGATTGGAGAAAATAACCGTTTGATTAATTTTGATGAGGTGCTTTCCGAAACACTTTTTTCAAATTGGTGTCTGATTCAAGAGGAATTAGATATTGTTCACAATACGGCTTTATATTGCCTTTCCAGAGTTGAAATGCCTGTGGACATGAAATGTGCTTTCCTAATTGAAGCCTTTATTGGTGTGGGCGAGATTATTCAGAGCAAAAAGAGCGAATTTGTTTTGCCAAAAAGGAAGAGTCGTGAGGAGTCCCAATTAGGTTTGGATCTTAAATATATAATAAGCCATTATGGGCAAGAAATTTTTCGGGGTGAGTACCAAAAAGACTTGGAAGGTTTTGTGCAAATATTAGTAAATAGTAGGAATCGAATTGCTCACATTAAAAGTAAGCAGAATAGAAAATTCTTGAATGGTGATGAGAGTGTGCTTTACCTACACAAGCTTTCACTCATGTATAGAATTATTTTATTAGATTTGCTCGATATTCCACTAAACCGATACAAGGAGAGATTGTCTAATCGTATTGAAACTATAAATTGCTGGTGGGCAGATAGATGCGACCAATGATTTTCTCTGCAAATTGAGGTTTGGACCGATATCTATAGTGTTTCGCTATTACACGTCGGAGCAAGCTTTATATCGCTTGCTCCGACTTTTTTATCAAAAAAGTCAGAGCGCACTCATTCCGCTGCTCCTCCTTTTCAAGCCGCAAACGCTCCGCTGGTTTGCGGCTTGATGAGATGGGGCTTTGGATTGGTGCATCTTTTTCGTCAACATAGTTCATACAAAACAGGGACAAGAGATAAAACCTCTTGTCCCTGTTTTGCTTTATCTTACCCGGAAATACCAAACAGCTGTCTGCCGTTTTCGGTTGTAATCCGTTCAACCTCTGCGGCACTCATGCCCTTGATTTCCGCGATAGTCTCAGCCATGCGATGCACATACAGCGAGGAATTACGGCGGCCGCGAAACGGCTCGGGTGCCATGTAGGGCGAATCGGTCTCGATCATCAATCGCTCAATCGGCACTTCACGAATGACTTCCTTCGCTTTTTTAGCATTTTTGAACGTGATAACACCGGTGAATGACAGATAATACCCGAGTTTCAGCAGTTCGCGTGCCATTTCGACGTGACCGGCATAGCAATGGTACACGCCGATCACATCCGGATACCGACGAGTGATCTCCATGCTGTCGGCGTGCGCATCGCGGTCATGCACGATGACAGGGAGGTGCAGTGCACGCGCCAGCTCCATTTGGCGGGCAAATACAACCTGCTGCCGCGCACGCGCACGCTCGTCTTTTTCCCAGTAATAGTCAAGACCAATTTCACCGATGGCGCGGATCTTGCTTTCATTCTGTGCCAGTGCGCGGATGGTCTCCAGGTCAGCCTCCCAGCCGTCCTCGATGTTTTCCGGGTGAATACCGACCGCCGCATATACAAATGGATATTTATTCGCGTAGCTGACCGCTTTGCGCGAGCTTTCCACATCACAGCCGGGATTGAGAATCAGGCCGACATTGTTCTCGGGCATGGAAGCCAGCAGCGTATCGCGGTCCTCGTCGAACCGTTCATCGTCATAGTGTGCATGTGTATCAAAAAGCATAGTAAACCTTCCTCAAATCCAGCCGAAATGCCTGCAGGCGTTCCAAAGTCCGTCCTTATCTACGTCTGTCGTGATGTAATCCGCCTTCTCCTTGAGCGCGGCGCGGGCATTGCCCATCGCAATCGATAACCATCCCTGACCGAACATGCAGATGTCGTTCATGCCGTCGCCAAACACCACAATATCATCATCTGGAATGGATAAAAGCTGCTGAAAATAGCGAATACCTCGCTGCTTTTCCTTCGGCTCAACGAAAATCACATGGGGATTGTACCGCACAAGCGGCAGACCGCCTGCGTCAATATGATTCTCCTCATCAGGCGTGCAGACGTAGTAAACCTTGTACAGATGCTCCAGCCTGTGATAATCAAAATGCGGGTCCCACAGAACAGGGAAGTAGTTCTCCGGTGCATACGGAAGATAATTTTTATCCGTTGTTACGCATAGTTTCTCATTCTCCGGCGACACCGCCCACGGAATACCGGCCTGCTCGAGCCGCTCGATCAGCGCAATGCAGTCGGCCGCCGGCAGCGACTCCATCTCGACAATTTCGCCGTTGTGCGTTACGCTCCAGCCGCCGTCCGCTACAATGTCCGTGAAGCCGTAGCGCGCGGCAACGGCTGCTGCAGATGCCTGCAGCCGTCCGGTCGCAATGGCGGTAAAGTGGCCGTTCGCACGAAGCTGCGCCAGTGCCTTTACTGCGCTTTCCGGCATCATGGTGGTGAGACCGGTGGAAAGCGTGCCGTCAATATCAAAAAAGAAGTATTTTTTGTGCATGTAAAACCCTCAATAACAGAGTGAAGAGTGGAGGGTGCAGAGAACATAAATCTCCACTCTTCACTCTCCACTCTGTTCTTAAGGCAACACCGCACAATTAAAGCGGCGGCTCCTTGTGCAGGCTCCGATCGCACTGCCGCGGTGCTTTGCGGAAATTTTGTGTCCTGACTTTGGCTTCGGTTCCTTGCGCGAGTTCCGTCCGCGCTGCCGAAGTTTCACGGTAATACATCAAGTATTACCGCAAAACTGTGCCTCGTCAGTACGCAAAATTTACTCGCAAATCACTCTTGTTCAATTATGCGGTATTGCCTTAACTCTTTTGCTTAAAATATATCACAGAATCATAAACAGCGTGCCTGCCGCAATCAGAATGCCGCCGATCACACCCTTGACCGTCACGGTCTCGTGCAGGACAACAAACGCCAGAATCATCGTGATAACAACGCTCAGCTTGTCGATCGGAGCCACACGGCTGGCCTCGCCCATCTGCAGGGCCTTGTAGTAAAACAGCCACGAACCACCGGTCGCCAGTCCGGACAGGGTAAGAAATACCCAGCTTTTGGCGCCGATTGCGCTTACGCCGCCCTGTTTTCCCAGCAGGAAGACCATGCCCCATGCCATCACGAGCACCACAGCGGTTCGGATAGCAGTAGCAAGCGTGCTGTCCACGTTTTCCACGCCGATTTTGGCTAAAATCGTTGTCAGTGCGGCAAATACCGCAGAGAGCAACGCATAAATGATCCACATTGCATTTCGCCCTCTTGTCATAATTTTCGCTTCCTAAATTGTTGATTGTAGTGTGTGCGAAATTATACATGGGATAACACATCTGTTAACCCATTCGTAGGGCGGGCTGCCCTCAGCCCGCCGTTGCAACCGAGTGTTCCCGTTTATGTGCGGCGGGGTGAGGGCACCCCCCTGCGGAATCCGTTGTAAAGTGTGTTTATTTTAGCACAGCTTGGCGCCAGCCGGAATGCTGTCGTCCAGCATGAGCAGGTTGAGCTTTTCGTCCTTTTCGGCGGAGAGCAGCATGCCGTTGGACTCCTGACCCATCATCTTGCGCGGCGGCAGGTTGGTAACGGCAACGACCGTCTTGCCGACCAGCTCCTCCGGCTTGTAATACTTGGCAATACCGGACAGAATCTGACGCGGCGTGCCCGAGCCGTCATCCAGCTGGAACTTGAGCAGCTTATTGCTCTTCTTGACGTTCTCGCATGCGAGCACCTTGCAGACCGTCATATCGACCTTGCAGAAATCGTCAAACGGGATATCCGGCAGGAACTCAACTGCAGGCTTCTGCTCTGCCTCGGCAGCCTTCTTTTCCTCCTCGATCTCAGCGAGCTTCTTCGGAATGTCGATGCGCTCGAACAGGATGGAGGCTTCGCCGACCGGCTGACCCGGCTGCATGCCGTCAAACGAAGTCAGGCTCTCAACGCCCTTGTTTTCAACACCCAGCTGTGCGAAAATCTTGTCGGCGGTGTCCGGCAGATACGGCTTCAGCTCAACAGCGGCAAAGCGGATCGCTTCGAGCAGGTTGTACAGCACCGTGCCCAGACGCGCCTGCTTGCTCTCGTCCTTGGCGAGCGCCCACGGCATGGTCTCGTCGATATACTTGTTGGAGCGACGCAGCAGTGCAAATACCTCGTCGATGGCATCTGCAACGTGCAGGGTGTCCATCTTCTTCTCAACAGCCGCCGGCAGACCGAGTGCGACTGCCTTCAGCTCGTCATCAAGTGCTTCCGGTGCGGTCGGCGCCGGAACAATGCCGCCGAAATACTTCTTGGTCATGGCAATCGTGCGGTTGACCAGATTGCCGAGCACATTTGCCAGATCAGAGTTAATGCGCTCGCAGATCAGCTCGTAGGAGAGCACACCGTCATTTGCGAACGGCATCTCGTGCAGAACGTAGTAGCGGATGGCATCCACACCGAACAGGCGAACCAGATCGTCCGCATAGATAACGTTGCCGAGCGACTTGGACATCTTGCCGTCGCCGACCAGCAGCCACGGATGACCGAATACCTGCTTCGGCAGCGGCTCGCCGAGCGCCATCAGGAAGATCGGCCAGTAGATGGTGTGGAAGCGGATGATATCCTTGCCGATCAGGTGCACATCAGCCGGCCAGAACTTCTTGTAGTGCTCATCGTGGTTGCCGTCCGGATCGTAGCCGCAGAAGGTGATATAGTTGGTAAGTGCATCCAGCCAAACATAAACAACATGGCCCGGGTCAAAGTCTACCGGAATGCCCCAGCTGAACGAGGTGCGGGAAACGCACAGGTCCTGCAGACCCGGCTTGAGGAAGTTGTTTACCATCTCGTTCTTACGGCTCTCCGGCTGGATGAACTCGGGGTGCTCCTCGATGTGCTTCATCAGGCGGTCGGCGTACTTGCTCATGCGGAAGAAGTATGCTTCCTCCTCGGCGTCTACGCACGGGCGGCCGCAGTCCGGGCAGCAGCCGTCCTTCAGCTGGCTCTCGGTCCAGAAGGACTCACACGGCTTGCAGTATTTGCCCTTGTACGCGCCCTTGTAAATATCGCCCTGATCATACAGCTTTTTGAAGATCTTCTGCACCTTTTTCTCGTGCATCGGGTCGGTGGTGCGGATGAACTTGTCATAGGTGGTGTTCATCAGATCCCAGATGGTCTTAACCTCACCGGCAATCTTGTCAACGTGCTGCTGCGGCGTGATGCCGGCTGCCTCGGCCTTCTCCTGAATCTTCTGACCATGCTCGTCCGTGCCGGTCTGGAAATAAACGTCGTAACCGGTCATGCGCTTGTAGCGTGCGATAGCGTCGGCCAGCACGATCTCGTAGGTGTTGCCGATGTGCGGCTTCGCCGAGGTATAGGCAATCGCCGTTGAGATATAATAGGGTTTCTTGTCCATTCGTGTATTCTCTCCTTACATATATAAATATGTTTTATGCGTGACAGCAGGAAACAGGGAACAAAAAATCCTCCGTTCCTGCAATGGCCTGTATTTTGCCACTGCAAGGACGGAGGACAAACCTTCCGTGTTACCACCTTGCTTTACGCCTTCCTCGCGGAAAGGCGCCTCAGCGGGTAGGATGCTACCCATCGTCCTCGATAACGGCAGGACTTTGCCGCCGCAGCCTTGCATACTATTACAAAGTAAGCTCAGTGCGAAGCTCCAAGACCATGTTCGGCAGTGCCCTCCGCGTTCCGCTTTCACCGCCCGGAACTCGCTTTGACGTACTTCACTGCGTACTCTTCTCTTCACAGCTTTTAACAGATGTGCTCAGGAAAACAGCGTTTTCCTGTATACAGTGTTATTTTACTATATTGGAGAAGGTTTGTCAAATCTGTTTGCGGTGCAGTATGCCCGGCGCTGCCTTAAAAAAAGTCTTGACAACAGCGGCTCAGAGGTCTAATATAAAAACATATTGATAAAGGTGATGAACGGGTAAAGTAATTGTCACCCCTGTCCGCAGAGAGCTGCCGGTTGGTGTAAGGCAGCGTCAGGAAGCAGTGAAACTCGCCCGGGAGCTGTCCGCTGAAAGTCCTTCGGACCGGTAGGAGGGAACGGATACCCACCGTTACAGGGGAGCGCATTGTCAGATGTGCATAGAGGGGTCGCACCATACTGCGGCAACAAGAGTGGTACCGCGGAGCTTTCGCTTCGTCTCTTAATGATTGGATTAAGGGACGGAGCTTTTTTTGTCCCTGTAAACCCGGTAAAATTCTGAATAGGAGAGGACAAGATACCATGGGAAGAACAGTTAAGATTTTTGATACGACGCTGCGTGACGGTGAGCAGTCTCCCGGCTGCAGCATGAACCTGAATGAGAAGATCGAGGTTGCAAAGCAGCTCGAAGCCCTCAAGGTTGATATCATTGAAGCAGGCTTTGCGGCTGCTTCTCCCGGCGATGCTGCTGCCATCGCAGCAATCGCTGATACCGTGCGCGGCGCTACCATCTGCTCGCTGGCACGCTGCCGTGAGCAGGACATCGAGGCGGCATGGAACTCCATCCGCCGTGCAGAGTCTGCCCGCATTCACACCTTCCTGGCAACCAGCCCGGTACACATGGAGTACAAGCTGAAGATGACGCCGGATGAGGTGCTGGAATCCGTAGCGCACAACGTTGCGTTCGCCAAGAAGTTCTGTTCGGACATCGAGTTCTCCGCCGAGGACGCAACCCGCTCCGACCTCGACTTCCTGTGCCGCGTCGTTGAAACCGCCATCAAGGCCGGTGCTACTACCATCAACATTCCGGATACCGTCGGCTACATGATCCCGCAGGAGTACGCATCCCGCATCAAGTACCTGCGTGAGCACACCGAGGGTATCGAGAACGTAATCCTGTCCTGCCACATGCACAACGACCTCGGCATGGCAGTTGCAAACTCTCTGGCAGGCGTTGAAGCCGGTATTGACCAGATCGAGTGCACCATCAATGGCATCGGCGAGCGTGCCGGCAACGCCTCCATGGAGGAGTGCGTTATGGCGCTCAAGACCCGTGCCGATCACTTCGGTATCGGCTGCAACATCGAGACCACCCAGATCTACCGCGCAAGCCGCATGATCCAGACCATTACCGGCGTTGCTGTTGCACCGACCAAGCCGATCATCGGTGCAAATGCGTTCGCACACGAGGCGGGCATCCACCAGCACGGCGTAATGGCCAACAAGGAAACCTACGAGATCATGACTCCGGAATCCGTCGGTATCCCGAAGAACGCGATTGTGCTTGGCAAGCACTCCGGCCGTCACGCCTTCGAGGAGCGTCTGCATGAGCTGGGTTACACGCTCGACCATGAGAAGCTCGAAAAGGCATTCGAGAAGTTCAAGGTTCTGGCCGACAAAAAGAAGGTCATCAAGGACCGCGACCTCGAGGGTCTGATCGGTGCTGTTCCGGTTTCCGGTGAGGAGCGCTACACGCTCGACCGCTTTGTCATCAACTCTGGCAACACCATTACCTCTACCGCTGTTATCCGTGTCAAGAAGGGCGACGAGATGTTCGAGCGCGCTGCCGCTTCCGACGGCCCGATCAACGCATCGTTCCATGCGATCGACAAGATCATCGGCAAGAGCATCGAACTGGAAGATTACTCGCTGCGCGCACTGACCGACGGCGAGGATGCACAGAGCGAGGCTATCGTCAAGATCCGCGTAGACGGCAGCAACGAGGTTGTTACCGGCCGCGGCGTATCGGTTGACGTTATGGAAGCGTCCATCAAGGCGTACATCAACGGCATTAACAAGTATTTTAACGACTAATTCAGCAGGAGGAACGCTGTTATGGGTATGACAATGACGCAGAAGATCCTCGCAAAGCATGCGGGTCTGGAAAGCGTAACGGCAGGTCAGCTGATCGAGGCAAACGTAGATCTCACGCTGGCAAACGATATCACCGGTCCGGTTGCCATCCGAGAGATGGAGAAGGCGGGCTTCGATAAGGTGTTCGACAACACCAAGATCGCGCTCGTAATGGACCACTTTGCACCGAACAAGGATATTAAGTCCGCAGAGCAGTGCCTCGAATGCCGCGAGTTCTCCAAGAAGTACAACATCGTCAACTTCTTCGACGTTGGCGCAATGGGTATCGAGCACGCGCTGCTGCCGGAAAAAGGTCTGACCGCTCCCGGTGAGCTTATCATCGGCGCGGACAGCCACACCTGCACCTACGGTGCACTGGGCGCATTCTCGACCGGCGTCGGTTCTACCGATCTCGCCGCAGGCATGGCGACCGGCAAGGCGTGGTTCAAGGTGCCGAGCGCAATCAAGTTTGTGCTCACCGGCAAGCTGAACCCGTGGGTATCCGGCAAGGACGTCATCCTGCACATCATCGGCAAGATCGGCGTGGACGGCGCTCTGTACAAGTCGATGGAGTTCGTTGGCGAGGGCGCACACGCGCTGTCCATGGACGACCGCTTCACCATCTGCAACATGGCGATCGAGGCCGGTGCGAAGAACGGCATCTTCCCGGTAGACGACAAGACGATGGACTACATCAAGAGCCGCGTAAACCGCGAGGTTACCGCATTCGAGGCCGACGCTGACGCCGAGTACGAGCAGACCATCGAAATCGACCTGTCTGCACTTCGTCCGACCATTGCGTGCCCGCATCTGCCGGAGAACACCAAGACCATTGACGACCTCGGTCATATTGAGGTTCAGCAGTCGGTCATCGGTTCATGCACCAACGGCCGCATCGACGATATGCGCGTTGCAGCCGAAATTCTCAAGGGCCGCAAGGTAAATCCGAATGTGCGCACCATCATCATCCCCGCAACACAGGAAGTTTACCTGCAGTGCATCGAGGAGGGTCTGACCAAGATCTTCATTCAGGCTGGCGCTATCGTTTCCACACCGACCTGCGGCCCGTGCCTCGGCGGTCATATGGGTATCCTGGCGCACGGTGAGAAGGCGGTTTCCACCACCAACCGCAACTTTGTAGGCCGTATGGGTCATATCACCTCGGAAATTTATCTGGCAAGCCCGGCCGTCGCTGCCGCAAGTGCGGTAGCAGGCTATATCTGTGCACCGGACGACCTGAAGTAAGGGAGGAAACACATACCATGAACGCAAAAGGCAAGGTTTTCAAGTACGGCGATAATGTCGATACCGATGTTATCATCCCCGCACGTTATCTGAATATCGCAGACCCGAAGGAGCTGTCCACCCACGCAATGGAGGACATCGACGCGGATTTCGTCAAGAATATGCACCCGGGCGATATCGTTGTTGCGACCCGCAACTTCGGCTGCGGTTCTTCCCGTGAGCACGCGCCACTTGTTCTCCGCGAGAACGGCGTTTCCTGCGTGATCGCGTCCTCGTTCGCGCGTATCTTCTACCGCAACGCCATCAACATCGGCCTGCCCATCCTCGAGTGCGAGGCAGCGGCGAACGGCATCGACGCGGGCGACGAGGTAGAGGTAAACTTCGACACCGGCGTGATCACCGACGTTACCAAGGGCGAGAGCTGGCAGGCAGCTGCATTCCCACCGTTTATCCAGAACATCATCAAGGCAGGCGGCCTGCTCAAGTCGCTCAAGGAGAGAGAGGCATAATCCCATGGAATACAATATTGCTGTTGTCAAGGGCGATGGCATCGGTCCGGAAATCGTATCCGAGGCTATGCTCGTGCTCGATAAGGTCGGCGAGAAGTTCGGCCACAAGTTTGGTTTTCAGGAGGTCCTCGCGGGTGGCTGCTCGATCGACAAGAACGGCATCCCGCTGACCGATGAGACCATCGAGATCTGCAAGAACGCGGATTCCGTTCTGCTCGGTGCAGTCGGCGGCCCGAAGTGGGACGATGTGCCGAGTGCCAAGCGTCCGGAGAAGGCGCTGCTCGGTCTGCGCGCCGCACTGGGCCTGTTCGTCAACCTGCGCCCGGCGCAGATGCACAAGGCACTTGCGGATGCGTGCCCGATCAAGCCTGAGATTATTGGTGACGGCTTCGACATTCTCGTTTGCCGTGAGCTGACCGGCGACGTTTACTTCGGCAAGCACTATCGCCGCGAGAGCGACAAGGGCTGGGGCGAGACCGGCGCGGACGACATGAACTACTCGGTTTATGAAGTAGAGCGCATCGGCCGCCGTGCTTTTGAGATGGCGATGAAGCGCAATAAGAAGGTCTGCTCGGTAGACAAGGCAAACGTGCTCGAAACCAGCCGCGTATGGCGCGAAACCATGCACCGCATCAAGGACGAGTACCCGGAGGTCGAGTACACGGATATGTACGTTGACAACTGCGCGATGCAGCTTGTCCGCAATCCGGGTCAGTTCGATGTTATCGTAACCGGCAACCTGTTCGGCGATATTCTGTCCGATGAGGCTTCCATGATCACCGGCTCCATCGGTATGCTGCCGTCCGCCTCCATGAACGAGAGCGGCAAGGGTATGTACGAGCCTATCCACGGCTCCGCGCCGGACATCGCGGGCAAGGGCATTGCGAACCCGATCGCGACCATCCTGTCGTGCGCGATGATGCTGCGCTACTCGTTCGGCCTCAAGGACGAGGCAGACGCCATCGAAACCGCTGTTGAGAATGTCCTCAACGCAGGTCACCGCACCGCGGACATCGCCGCAAAGGGTGAGAAGGTACTGTCCACCTCCGAGATGGGTGCACTGATCCGCGAGCAGCTTTAATTGTGCGGTGTTGCCTTAAGAATAATCAGGAATGAGTAATCCGTAATTACTCCGTGAATTTTTCCTATCAAGAAACCCGGTTGCGATTAGGCTGCAACCGGGTTTTTCGATAGTCTCGCGGCTTCGGTTTTTCGAAGCCGTTTTTGTTATATGGAGAATCGGCTTTACGCGTTCTCACTGTTTCTCTCGCTCTTGGCATAGCTCTTGAACGAGTGGATAACGATCGTCAGACCGAGTACGATCAGCAGTACCGCAAGGATAAGCTGCAGACCGTTTGCGATGAATACCGCGCCCCAGGTGGTCTCACCGGCCGGAATAGCCGTTGAGGCGGCAGCAGAGATCGCCTTTACCATAGCGAGGAAACGCTGCACCAGCGCGGTGAAGGTAACACACAGCATGATGACCAGCGGCGGGAAGATCATCTTGTTGCTGCGGCCGGTAACCTTGAGGAATACGCAGAGCGTGATGAGCACCAGAGCGCTCAGCAGCTGGTTGGCCGAACCGAACAGCTGCCAGATATTGGCATAGCCAATCTTGGTGAGCAGGAAACCAAATGCCAGCGTGATAACCGTGGAGAAATATACGTTGCAGAACAGCTTGCGCCAGCCCTCGGCATGCTCCATGTCATCGACGGAGAACAGCTCCTGAAAGCTCATGCGGCCGATACGCGCAACTGCGTCCAGACTGGTCAGCGCCAGTGCGGAAACACACATGGTCATAAATGCAGTAGCAACATAAACCGGAACGCCGAACATCTCGAAGAAGCCTGCGACACCGCTGCTGAATACCTGAAACGGCGTGCCAGCTGCCGGCGTACCGTCAGCTGCTGCAGCAGCACCGGCAACGCACAGTGCCAGAACAGCCAGTAGGCTTTCCAGCACCATCGCGCCGTAGCCAACCTTGGGCATGTCCTTTTCGTTCGCAATGGTCTTGGAGGACGTACCCGAGGAAACCAGACTGTGGAAACCGGAAACCGCACCGCATGCAACGGTTACAAACAGGATCGGGAACATCGTGCCGAGCTTCTCATTGGTAAAACCGGTGAATACCGGCAGGTTCATAGTCGGATGTGCAACAACCAGACCGACGACTGCGCCTGCGATCATGCAGATGAACATGAAGGTGGTCATGTAGTCGCGCGGCTGCTTGAGCAGCCACATCGGAAGGACAGCGGCGAAGAAAATATAGATGAAGGTGATATAGCTCCATGCTGTCTTGCCGAAGATAAGCGGGCAGTTCATGCCGATTGCAAAGGAGGCAACGATGCACACAATGCCGACAACGGCTTCCTTCCAGCCGGTCAGGTTAAACTTTTTCTGGATAAGGCCGAGCACAACCGCGAATACCATAAACATGATGGAGATCATGCCTGCCGCACCGTTGGTGGTTGCGGCAGCAGCCAGCTCGGTAACGCCTGCGTCAGTGACAGTGTAGGCGTTGAATGTGCCCGCAACCATATCTGCGAATGCCGCAACAACGATGCAGCAGAAGATCCACGAGAAAATCAGGAACAGCTTGCGGCCGGTTTTGCCGATGTACTTCTCAATCAGCATACCCATCGACTTGCCCTTGTTCTTAACCGAAGCGTACAGCGCGCCGAAGTCGGCTACCGCGCCGAAGAATACGCCGCCGATCAGCACCCACAGCAGTACCGGCAGCCAGCCGAACGCCGCAGCTTGAATTGCACCGGTTACAGGGCCTGCGCCCGCGATGGAGGAGAACTGATGACTGAATACCGTCCAGCCGTTGGTCGGCACAAAGTCCTTGCCGTCATTAAATTCAACGGCAGGCGTCTTGGCTTTCGGGTCGATACCCCATTTGTTCGCCAGCCAGCGTCCGTAGAAAACGTACGCGCCGAACAGAACAACAGCCGCGATCAGCACAATTACAAGTGTGTTCATGTTTTTTCGTCTCTTTCTGGAAATGATTTGCGATTCCGCAGCCAAAGGTACGCAAAAAAGCCTTCGTCCATGCAGGAGGATCACGAAGATGATCCTGCAAAGACGAAGGCATATACTACATTGCTGTATTTACTTCCGCGTTACCACTTTGCTTGCCGACAGTACGCTGCCGACCTCTCATTGCCGCCCGGTACCGCATTCTTCCGGAGGGCTTTTCCTATTAACGGTGGATATCCGGCCTCGACTACTCGGCATTGCCTTTGATCGAAGCTGCTCGCAGGGGATAGCGAACCCGTGCCTTGCTGCCGTCTTGCACGACCGACGGCTTTCTGTGAGCGGTGATACGGATACGTCATGTCCTGTTCAAAGCATTTGGCTACTGAACGATTCGTATAATAGACCTCTTTTTGCCGTTTGTCAACCGGACAGGAGACGAAAAATGCAATTTTGGCAACACCTGCAAATCCGGCAGTATTGATAAATAAAAATTTGTTTATTTTTTAACGGCGTATCATATACAGCAAGATTCTATACTTGACAAATGTATTTTACACGGCTTATACTGATATTATGTAAAAGACAAGCAAGGGTGCTGTGATGAGCGGCTGAGAGGGCGAGAAACCCAACCTTTTGAACCTGTTGGTTAATGCCATTGTAGGGAAGCTGTCGCATTGCTGGGATTGAGTGCTTCGGTTTTGCCGCAGGGTGAAAACGAGGCGTTTTTTATTTTCCCGGCAGCGATGATAAAATTGGAGGGAACAGGAATGAAAACAGTGCTTACCATTGCCGGTTCGGACTGCTCCGGCGGTGCAGGTGTACAGGCCGATCTGAAAACCATGGCGGCACACGGCGTGTTCGGCATGAGCGTTATCGTATCAGTCGTAGCGGAAAACACCGCACGCGTGATCGACATTCAGGACATCAGTCCCCGGATGATCGAGGAGCAGATTGACGCGGTGTTTGAAGACATCGTGCCGGATGCGGTTAAAATCGGCATGCTGTCCTCGCCGGAGTGCATGAAGGCGGTAGCTGGCAAGCTGGCACAGTACAAGCCGGCGCACATCGTGATTGATCCGGTGATGTTCGCCAAAAACGGTGATCCGCTGATGGATCCGGCGTCTGTCGGCACACTTATTGAGACCGTGCTGCCGTTTGCTGAGGTGCTGACTCCGAACGTACCGGAGGCGCAGTATCTGGCAGATATGGAGATCCGCACGCCAGAGGACATGGAGGAGGCGGCACGCCGCATCTATGCCAAGGGCTGCAGGAACGTGCTCGTCAAGGGCGGCAAGAACATCGCAGGTGCGGTGGATGTACTGTTTGACGGCGAGACCTGTCACCGCATTGAGATTGAGCAGATCAACACCACCAGCACGCACGGCACGGGCTGCACGCTGTCCTCTGCGATCGCATCCAATCTGGCGCTTGGCCACAGCGTGCCCGAGGCGGTGAAGCTGGCTAAGGAGTATGTCACCGATGCCATCCGTCATGCACCCGGTCTGGGGCATGGCTGCGGTCCGCTGGGCCATTTTTGCCGTATTTTTTCGGAGGAGTGAAAGACAATGAAAAAGAATTCTATCCGTAAACTGACCATTGCAGGCGTTCTCGTCGCAGTTGCGGTCGTTGGCAGCCTGTTTTCCATACCGGTGCTCGGCGCGAAGTGCTCGCCGGTGCAGCATATGGTAAATGTGCTCGGCGCCGTTCTGCTGGGCCCGTGGTACGCGCTCGGCATGGGCTTTGCAGCAGCACTGATTCGCAATGTGCTCGGCTTGGGAAGTCTGCTGGCGTTCCCTGGCTCGATGATCGGTGCGCTGCTGTGCGGTCTGGCCTACAAGGCCTGCCCGAAGCTGCCGGTCGCTTACGTTGGTGAGGTATTCGGCACCGGCATTCTCGGCGGTCTGGCTTCCTACCCGATTGCCGCATTCGTGATGGGCAATACCAAGGCAGCTCTGTTCACCTTTGTGCCGTCCTTTCTCGTGTCCACTGCGGTAGGTGCGGCGATTTCGGTTCTGGTGCTGAGCGCCCTCAAGCGCACGCATGTTCTCAGCGCACTGGAAGGTGCTAAGCATTGATCGACACTATTAAAGCCGTTCTCGAAAACACGCAGAACCGCACACCGATGGTGCATTCCATCACCAATAATGTTACCATCAACGACTGCGCGAATATCATCCTTGCGGCAGGCGGCACGGCCATTATGGCGCAGGATGAGCGTGAGGTCGAGGAGATTACCTCGCACGCGCAGGCACTTGTAATCAACATGGGCGCTGTCCGCGCACAGGAGGCCATGCTGCGTGCAGCCAAGATTGCAAAGCGCAACGGCAATCCGGTCGTACTCGATCCGGTAGCCGCCGGTGCCAGCACGCTCCGGCGTGAAATGTGTTCCCGCCTGTTGAGCGAAAATCTTGTGTCGGTCATCCGCGGCAATGCATCCGAGGTGCGGGCGCTCGCCGCAGGAGCCGAGCAGGAGACCGGCGTGGAAGCCAGTGCGCTCGACAGCGTGACCGAGGACAATTTACAGGAATCCGCAGCGTGGCTGCGGTCGTTCAGCCGCCGGACCGGAGCTGTCGTCATGCTCACCGGCGCGATGGATGTAATTACCGATGGAACCCGTACCGCAGTGGTACGCGGCGGCAGTGCGTATTTGCGGCGGATCACCGGCGCAGGCTGTATGCTCACTTCACTGACCGGCGTGTACTGCGGTGCGAATCCAGATATATTGTTAGAAGCCGCAGTCACGGCATCGGAGGTGATGAAGCATTGCGGAGAAACAGCCGAGGCGCGTGTGCGTAAAGAGATGGAGGGCACCGCTTCCTTTCGTACGCGCCTGATCGACGCAGTAAGTCTGCTGAACGCGGACGAGCTGACGCCGAACCTCTGTTTGCAGATTCTGTAAGCAGAAAAATGCTGTCGGCAGAATTTTGCCGTCAGTCTTAGGAAAATCATCAACATACTTTCATTGGGGGTACCACCTTGAACAACAAAACCACCGAAAGACTGCTTGCCGCAACGCAGGACATCTGGGAAGGCTATCTGAACCATCCGTTTGTCCACGGTATTGCCGACGGCAGCCTCGACATTCAAAAATTTCGTTTTTATCTTCTGCAGGATTATGTTTACCTGTTTGATTACGCAAAGGTGTTCGCGCAGGGCGTTGTCAAGTCACGCGATCCCGAGATCATGCGCGTATTTGCTGGTTATGTGGCAAGCATCCTCGGCGGCGAGATGAATATTCACCGCAGCTACATGAGCCGTCTCGGCATCACCGAGGAGGACGCAGAGCGCGTCAAGCCGTCGCTGAATAACGAGTCTTACACA
This sequence comes from Butyricicoccus sp. OF10-2, assembly GCF_003481925.1. NCBI lineage: Bacteria > Bacillati > Bacillota > Clostridia > Eubacteriales > Butyricicoccaceae > Butyricicoccus > Butyricicoccus sp. OF10-2. The sequence goes on from NZ_QUMC01000008.1 coordinate 18,928, forward strand.
TCCTACATGCGCGCTGTTGCAGCCGAGGAAGGTCCGGCGGAGATTATGGCGGCTGTGCTTTCGTGTGCACTCAGCTATGAATACATCGCCAAGTGGATCGTCGCCAACTACCCGAACGCCGATCAGCATGAGTTCTACGGTGAGTGGGTACAGGGCTACGCATCCGAGGACTATGCGGCAGAAAACCGCAAGCTGGTCGCTTATATGGAGCGCCTGAGTGAGGACTATACCGAGCCGCAGCTTGCGCGTCTGACCGATATTTTCGTCGCATGCTCGCGCTACGAGGGCATGTTCTGGGACATGGCCTGGAACGAGGCGATGTAAGCCATGCTGGAGTTTCGCAACGTCGTTTTTCAGTACGACAGTGAGGATTTTAATATCATAGACGGTCTATCCTTCCATCTCGAGAAGGGAGAATTCGTGTCGGTCATCGGGCCGTCCGGCTGCGGCAAATCCACGATTTTCCGCCTGACCAACCAGCTTCTGCCGCGCAGGAGCGGTGAAATTCTGGTGGACGGCAAGAGCATCGACGGACGGCGCGGCTACTGCGGTTACATGCCGCAGCGCGACCTGCTGTTTCCGTGGCGCACGGTGAACGAAAACCTGCGTCTGCCGATGGAGATTCGCGGCGGCTTTTCCCGCGCGGAGATGGACAAGCGTGTGGCGGAAACGCTTGAGCACGTTGGTCTGGCTGGCTGGGGCGACAAGCGCCCGGAGGAGCTTTCCGGCGGTATGCGTCAGCGTGCGGCATTCGCGCGTACGCTGCTGACCGGCTCGGAACTGCTGCTGCTCGATGAGCCGTTTTCCGCGCTCGACTTTCTCACGCGCATCACTATGCAGGAGTGGCTGCTCGACCAGTGGGAGCAGGACAGCAAGACCGTCCTGTTCATCACTCACGATGTAGAGGAGGCTATTTTCCTGTCCGGCCGTGTTCTGGTCGTGGAGGATACGCCGATCCGCAAGCTGCACTCGTTTGAAGTGCCTGCGCCGTATCCGCGCACGCGTGCGTGCCTGACCGACCCGAAGATGCTCGAGCTGAGAGAAAATCTGATTTCGCTGCTCAGAAAAGAGGTGCAGGCATGAAAAAGAATGCAAATCTGCCCGCACTGATCTTTATGTTCGCGCTGCTCATCGTCTGGCAGTGCATAGCCATGGGCATGGATGCGGCCTACATTCTGCCGTCGCCGACACAGGTGCTTGTGCGCCTGTGGGAGCTGCGCAAACCGCTGTTCACCGCACATCTGCCGGCTACCATGCTGTGTACCGGAGTCGGCCTTGCGATCTCGATCGCGCTCGGTCTGCTGCTCGCCATCGTAATGGACGCGAGTCCGTCGGCGGAGAAAATGCTGTACCCGCTCATCGTCGCTTCACAGACCATTCCGACAACCGCACTTGCGCCGCTGTTTGTGCTCTGGTTCGGCTACACGATCTGGAGCAAGGTGCTCGTCACCGTGCTCATCACGTTCTTCCCGATCGCGATGACTGTGTTTGACGGCTTCCGCTCGGCGAAGACCGATATGGTCGATATGCTCAAGACCTTCGGCGCAGGCAAGAAGGAAATTTTCCTCAAGCTGAAGATTCCGGCAGCGCTGCCGTACTTTTTCTCGGCGCTCAAAATGGCGATCCCGATGTCGATCATCGGCGCTGCGATCGGCGAGTGGCTGGGCGCACAGGCCGGTCTCGGCTATTTCAGCCGCCGCATGATGACGCAGCTGGACGGCGCTGGCGTGTTTGCACCGATCGTACTGCTGAGCGTGGTTGCGATGATCGCAGTAGGCATTGTAAGCTGGTTGGAAAAGAAAATTATCACCTGGCGCAGCAGCTTATAAACTTGATAACACAATTTTAAGAAAAAACGAAATTTTTGTTCTAACATAAGGAGAAAAACATATATGAAAAAGCGTATTCTTGCACTTCTGGCAGCAGGCACCATGCTGCTGACCGGCTGCGGCGCACAGAACGCCGCACAGTCTGATGCGGCAAACAGCGGCAGCGATGATCTGCAGCACCTGACCGTTGTGCTCGACTGGTATCCGAATGCTCTGCACGCATTCCTGTACGAAGCGCAGGAGAAAGGCTACTTCGCCGAGGAAGGTCTGGATGTGGATATCCAGTCCCCGGCAGGCGTAAACGATGCAATGAGCATGGTTGCCGCCGGCAAGGCAGACATTGGTCTGTATTATCAGCAGGATGTCATTCAGGCTCGTGCTGAGCAGGATGTGCCGATCAAGTCCATCGGTGCAGTGGTTCAGGGTCCGCTGAACATCATCCTGTCGCTCAAGGACAAGAACATCACCAAGCCGCAGGATCTCGAGGGCAAAACAGTCGGCTACGCGGGCACCGAGCTTTCCGAGGCACTGGTCCGCAGCATCATGCAGTCCAACGGTGCCGATCCGAACAGCGTGAACATGGTTGACGTTGGCTTCGACCTGATGAGCTCGATGACCACCGGCAATGTTGATGCAACCATCGGCTGTCTGGTCAACCACGAGGTACCGCAGATGGAGAAGGAAGGCTTCGAGGTCAATTACTTCTTCCCGGATGATTACGGTGTGCCGAAGTATTACGAAGGTATTTTCCTCGCAAGCGATGATATGATTGCGAACAATTCCGATACGCTGAAGGGCTTCCTGCGCGCTTGCAGCAAGGGCTTTGAGGACTTCAAGAGCAATACCGACGATGTTCTGCAGGTTCTGCTCGACAATCAGGACGAGGCAAACTTTGCACTCGACCCGGATGTAGAGAAGAAGTCCTGTGAGACGCTGCTGCCGCTCATGGAGACCGAGGATGCCAAGTTCCTCTCTCAGACCGAGCAGTGCTGGCAGGAGAACATTGACTGGATGTATGATCAGGGCCTGATCGCAGAGAAGCCGGATGTTTCCGACGTTATGGTAAACCTTGACTTCTAAAAATACGCATATAGAACAGGGGACAGAGCATTGGCTCTGTCCCTTTTGTGTTATCCGTCCAGCTTGTCGATCATCTCGCGCATTGTGTCCGCGGAACGCTGCAGCTGTGCCAGTTCTTCCTCGGAGAGCGGAATATCCAGCACGGCTTCCGCGCCGTTTCGTCCGACGATAGTCGGTACACCCAGACAAATACCGTCCACGCCGTAGTGTCCGTGAATCATAGAGGTGACCGGCAGCACGGAATGCTCATTGCGCACAATGGCCTCCGCGATACGCCGCACCGCCATGCCGATACCGTAATAGGTTGCGCCTTTGCTGTCGATAATCTGGTAAGCCGCATCGCGCACATGTTCGTAAATGCGGGAAAGTTCGTCTGCAGGCTCGGTGATGCCTGCAATGCGGCAGTAATCGTCCAGATCAGCACCAGAGATGTTAGCGCTCGACCATACCGCCAGCTCGCTGTCGCCGTGCTCGCCGATGATAAACGCATGCACGTTGCGGCTGTCCACGCCAAGCCGCTGTCCGAGCAGGTACTTGAGCCGCGCAGTATCCAGCACGGTACCGGAACCGAGCACACGTCCGGCAGGGAAGCCGCTCAACTGCTGCGCCAGACAGGTCAGCACATCGACCGGATTGGACACAACCAACAGGATCGCCTCACGATTGACTGCCGTAAGCTGTGCAATGATGGAGGACAGGATGCCTTTATTGCGTCCGAGCAGCTCCAAACGGCTTTCGCCCGGTTTCTGGTTTGCGCCTGCCGCAATGATGATAAGACCGCATTCGGCGAGGTCAGCATAGTCTCCTGCCATGACGCGGCACGGCTTGCTGAACGCCACACCATGATTGATGTCCGATGCCTCACCGATAGCCTTGGCGCGGTTCATATCCACGAGTACCAGATCGGAGAATAGTCCGGAAACCGCCAATGTGTACGCGCAGGTCGCGCCGACAAAGCCTACACCGATCACGCCGCATTTTTGAATATTCGTCATATTGGATACACTCCTTCTGCGAGTAGTATATCCGTTTTGTTGTTGGAAAACACATGACTTTGTGCTATACTTATACTGTATTTTTATCGGCAATATCAGTTCAGGAGGATAGGGCTATGAATAAATGGTTACGCGCTGTCTGTGTTGGCGCGGCTGCCGCTGCTATGCTGACCGCTTCGGCCTTTGCGGCAAATTATACGAATTGTGCGGATTCGCTGCACGAAATGGGTCTGTTTCAGGGCACGCAGAACGGCTACGATCTTGACCGCACGCCGACCAGAGCGGAAGCGGCTGTCATGCTGGTGCGGCTGCTCGGCAAGGAGGCTGAGGTCAAGACGCTGACGTATACTGCACCGTTTACCGATCTCAAGGGATGGGAAAAGCCGTATGTGCAGTATCTGTACAGCAACGGTCTGGCGAATGGCACGAGCCGGACGACCTTCAATCCGACCGGCAAGTGCACCGCGCAGATGTACGCGGTGTTCCTGCTGCGTGCGCTCGGCTACTCGGATACGGCGGATTTCAGCTATGCGAACGCGATAGAGACTGCTCGCGAGCAGGGTATTTACGACACCGGTATCATCAACACGCAGAATTTTCTGCGCGACGATGCTGCAGCGGCAAGCTACACGGCGCTGTCCGTTTCACCGAAGAACAGCGAAGGCACACTGCTGGACCAGCTTGTCAGCGAAAACGCGATAACCGAAGCGAACGCGAAATCGTATCAGAATCTGTTTTCGACCTACGCGCAGTACCGCGAGGCAACCGCCGGTATGGATGCTCTGCTGCATTACTCGGTCAACAGCGAATTTGCGTCTCCGGTGGCTGTAACTCATGACGGCAAGACCGTCATGCAGGTGCAGACGAGCGAGACCACCGTGTTCGACCGCGAGAAGAATGAACTGCTCACCGACCGTAAAATGACGCTTTCCGCGCCGAATACATCGGATAAGCAGCTGCTGACGCAGAGTTATCTGTCGGACGGTGCGCTATATCACAAATTGAACGGCTCATGGTCGGCAGAGCTGGTGACTGCCGCTGAGCAGGAGGGCCTTGCCGCGATGTATGGCCGCGTACCGCTGGTGTGTGTCGATTCGCTGAGTCAGCGTGCAGGCAGCTGGATCATTACCTGTGCCGATACGCCGAACGCGTACACCGAACTGCTCTGGTCGGTCGAAAGTGCACTGGGTGATTTAGACGAAGCCGTCCGCTGCAGCCGACCACGGTAACACAGTCGGTCAGCGGCGGCACGATTCGCAGGCAGAGCGTTTCCGCAGCCTTCACGCTGGACGGCATGACGGCAGCGCCTGCTATCATCAGCACACTGGACAAAACCGGCGCAGATGCTGTGCTGAACGCGCCCAAGTAAACGCATAAGTTCCGCCTTTTTCGCATATTTGTGTGATACGGAGGTGCGGAGATGGAGAGACGGCTGAAATGCGGCGTTTGCGCCGCGGCGGCACTGGCGCTGGTGCTGTGCTTTGGCATGGAGCAGAAAACCCGTGCAATGCAGACGGCAGGGAACACCGAAGTTACGCTCGTCATCGATGCCGGACACGGCGGCTTTGACGGCGGTGCGGTCGGCGCGGATGGAACCGCCGAGCAGGATATCAATCTGAGCATTGCAAAACGGGTGCAGGTGCTGGCGAATTTCTTCGGTGTGCCGACTGCTATGACGCGGCCGGATGAAAATGCACTTGATTACGACCCTTCCCGCACGGTGCGAGAGAACAAAATCGCGGATATCAAGGCGAGAGAAAAGCTGGTAAACAGCATTCCGTCACCGGTGTTTCTGAGCATTCACCTGAATAAATTCAGTGACGCACAGTACCACGGTGCACAGGTGTTTTACTCGACAGGGAATGTGCAGGGCAAGCCGCTGGCCGAGCAGATACAGCAGTGCCTGATTGACGGCTGCGACCCATTGAATCATCGCAAGGCTAAACAGGCAGACAGCGCCATCTATCTGATGAAAAAGCTGGACTGCCCGGCGGTTATCATCGAATGCGGCTTTCTGTCCAATCCGGCCGAAGAAGCGCGGCTGCGGGACGAAGCCTATCACAAACAACTTGCTGCCGCCGTGATCTGCGGATATTTACGCAGCCAGAGCGGTATGTAACGGAGGAAATATGAAGCAAAAGACAGTTTTTCTGTGCGGTGACTGTGGCTATGAAAGTCCGAAATGGTACGGCAAATGCCCGTCCTGCGGCGCATGGAACACCATGAGCGAATTCAAGGAGAAGCCGGTTTCGGCGGCACGCGGCACGAATACATTTCAGCGCGGCGAATCGCGGCCGACGCTGCTCAAGGATATTGATACCGGAGACGAAAGCCGGTTCCATTCTGGAATCGGTGAACTCGACCGCGTTCTCGGCGGCGGCGCTGTACACGGCTCGTTTGTGCTGGTCGGCGGTGAGCCGGGCATCGGCAAATCGACGCTTCTGCTGCAGATGTGTCAGGAAATGTGCAAAAACGCACGCGTGCTCTATGTTTCGGGCGAGGAATCGCTCAAGCAGATCAAAATTCGTGCGGCACGTCTGCACATTTCTTCACCCGAGTTGTACATCCTTGCCGAGACCGACATGGAGCAGATCATCAACGAAACCGAGCTGCTCGAGCCGGATATTCTAATCGTGGACTCTATCCAGACGGTCTATAAGCGCGATTTAACTGCCGCTCCCGGCGGTACAACGCAGATCAAGGAATGCGCGATGAGCCTGATGCAGTACGCGAAGAATCGCAACGTGACGATTTTTATTGTTGGTCATGTCAACAAAGAGGGTACGCTGGCAGGCCCGAAAATCCTTGAGCACATGGTGGACTGCGTGCTGTATTTCGAGGGGGAATCCGCAGGTCCGTTCCGCTGTCTGCGTGCGGCGAAAAACCGCTATGGCTCAACCAATGAAATCGGCGTGTTTGAAATGAGCGATCACGGTTTGCTCGAGGTGCAGAATCCGTCTGCGGCTATGCTGGCCGGTCATCCGCAGGGTGCGTCCGGCAACTGCATTGCCTGCGTGATGGAGGGCAGCCGTCCTCTGCTCGCCGAGGTGCAGGCGCTTGCTGCGAAAACGCAGTTTGGTGTGCCGCGCCGCACCGCTGCCGGCGTGGACTACAACCGCATGGTGCTGCTGCTCGCCATTCTGGAAAAACGCTGCGGGCTGTTTCTGTCATCGAGCGATGTGTACGTCAACGTTGTCGGCGGCATGCGGCTGGACGAGCCTGCTGTGGATTTGCCGATGGTGCTGGCAATCGCATCCAGCTTTCGGGACAAGCCGCTGCCGGAAGGCGTCATGAGCTTCGGCGAGGTCGGTCTGACCGGCGAGCTGCGCGCGGTATCCAATCCGGGACAGCGTATCAATGAAGCATATCGTCTTGGTTTCCACACCTGCATCATGCCTATGCAGGATGTGGACGAGGACCTGCTGCAGAAAATGAATATCGTGCGTGCGAAAACCGTCGGTGACGCGATTCGTGCCGTATTGTAAGCATAATTTTCACCTCCTCTCCGCAGACTAAACTCAGTTTGCGTCAGGGGAGGTTTTGCATTTGGAGAATAAGATCCGCGCGGTGCTGCTTACGACGGCAGGTGTGCTGACGGCAATGCTGTTCTGGTCGTGGAAACACCGTCCGCCGGAGGCGTTTTTGGTACGCACAGCGGCCGCCGAAACGCAGGATATCTACAATAGTGTGACGATTTTCGGTACGGTCGAGTCCGCAGAGAGCACAGCGGTTTGTCCGGCGAAAAATGGTGTAGTAAGTGCAGTGTATGCCGCAACAGGCGACACCGTGCAGAAGGGTGATATTCTGTGCACGCTGACTGATATCGGCAGATCGCAAACAGCTGCGGATTACTGGCAGACCGCACAGAGCGTGTTTGCAATTTCCGGCACGGTGAACACTGTCACCGCCGAGGACGCTCACGCGCTGTATGCGCCGATGGACGGTACTGTGCTGACCGTTCCGCAGGCGGGCGAGAGTGTATCGGTCGATATGCCGTGCATACAAATTGCGAATCCGGATAAGCTGCGCGTGCGTGCGCAGTCTCCCGAGCTATATGTAGGAGAGCTTGCTGTCGGGCAGCGCGCTAACATCACATTTTCGGCAGTGGACGGCACCTTTCACGCCGGATTAACCACAATTGCTCCTGCGGCTGTGAAAACCTTTAGTCTGACAAACGAAGATCCTGAAGCAACCGTTGAGGTGCTGCTCGATTTGAACGGCTCAACCAAAAATCTGCGCCCCGGCTATTCCGCGACCGTTAAGGTATTCACAGACCATCGGGACGATGCTGCGGTTGTACCGTATGAAGCAATTTGCCAGCGTGGAGAACAAGAGTTTGTATTCTGCGTGCAGGACGGCCATGCCGTGCAGTGCGCGGTACAGACCGGCTATCTGCTCGAGGATACGGTTGAAATTATAGACGGCTTGCCGACAGGTGTATCGGTCATTCTGTCGCCGCCCGATGAATTGACTGACGGTGATCCGGTGGAGGTACAGACATGAGACTGCGGGATATTCTATCACTGGCGGCACATAATCTGCGGGAAAGTCCGCTGCGGACGGCACTTTGCGCGCTTTCTGTTGCGGTTGGAAGCGGTGCACTGCTGCTTATCCTTTCCATTGGTCTGTATGGGCGAAAACAGGTGGACGTCGGTTTGCAGACACTCGGTGTCAGCGGTTTATCGGTGTACACGGAAAGCGGACACGCGGGAACGATACTCTCGGCAGCACTGGCGGATGAGATAGAGCAGGATGTGGACGCATTCGCGCGCTGATGCCGATCAAGGCGCAGAGCGGCACCGTGCGCGTCGGACACACAACTGAGCACGCGGTACTTCTCGGTGCAGACGAACGGCTCGGTGAAGTCATGCAAATGGAGATGCTGGCAGGCACACTGCCGAACGCATGGCAGTGTGCAAACGCTGAGCCGGTCGCCGTGGTCGGCGATGATCTGGCACAGACGCTGTACAGACGGACAAATATCACCGGACGGCAGATTCGGCTAAAGGTAAACGACACCGACCGGTATTTCACGGTATGCGGTGTTGTGCGGGCACAGACGGGGGCATTCGGCGGAATGCTGTCGGCGGTTGCACCGCATCTGGTCTATGTGCCGTATGCGTGTATCGCGTCGCAAACCGAACGCACGGATCAAGTGTTTGTGCAGTGCATTTCGCAGGCAGATACTGCTTCGGTCAGCTCTCAGATCGAAAAGTACCTGACCAATCGACAGCAGGTACGCGGCGTGCATGTACAGAATATGTCGGGTGCGGTGCAGACCGTACAGCAGCTTGCCGAAATGGGAATCGGCCTGTTTGCCGCCGTCGGTGCGGTGACACTGTTTGTCGCGCTCATCGGTGTGATGGGAAGCATGCTGGCTGCCGCTCACGAGAAAACAGGGGAGATCGGCATTCTGCTGGCGCTCGGCGCACAGCCGCATGATATTCGCCGGACATTTCTCCTGCAGGCTGTGCTGCTGTGCCTGTTCGGCGGAATCGTCGGTCTGGCAGCCGCAGGTGCGCTCCTGCACTTCGGAGCAGCACTGCTCCTGCCGGAAGGCCGCGTATTTGCCGGATTGCTGATACTTTCCACACTCAGCGGAGCCGCTGCCGGACTGCTCCCGGCGGTTCGTGCGGCCGCTCTCAATCCAATCGACGCAATATGCAAATAACTCTTTTCTTTCGCCTTCATTTGTGCTATCATTAACAGTGACAAATAACGAATAGGGCGACTGTACCGTAGAAAGGAATGGAGTTTGCATGCGCCATATTATTGATTTATGTGATTTAACGGAAAAAGAATTTTCCGATCTGTACAAGCTGGTCAGCAATATTATCGACCGACCGGAGGGTTATGTAGATGCCTGCCGCGGCAAGGTGCTGGGCAGCCTGTTTTATGAACCTTCTACCCGTACCAACCTGTCGTTTTCCACCGCAATGATGAGACTGGGCGGCAGTGTTGTCGGTTTTTCCGATCCGAACGCCACTTCTGCGTCTAAGGGCGAAACACTCAAGGATACTATCAACATGGTATCCAGCTATGCGGATATGATCGTCATGCGCAACCCGCGAGAGGGCGCAGCCAAGGTAGCGTCAATGTACTCGTCTGTGCCTGTCATCAATGCCGGCGACGGCGGTCATCTGCACCCGACCCAGACGCTTGCCGATATGATTACCATTTTGCGTATGCGCGGCTCTGCTGACGATATGAAGATTGGTCTGTGCGGTGATTTGAAGTACGGCCGTACCGTGCATTCTCTGCTGCATTTCCTGCAGCGGTATCATAATGTACAGTTTTATCTGATCGCACCTGATGCACTCAAGCTGCCAGACTATATGGTAAAATTCCTGAAAGACAACAATATGCCGTTCTGCGAGGTAGACAGCATTGATGAAGTTCTGCCCGAGCTGGATGTGCTGTACATGACTCGCATTCAGCGCGAGCGCTTTGTCACGGCAGAGGAGTACGCAAACCTTGAAGGCAATTATCAGCTGACTGCTGAGAAGATGAAGCGCGCCAAGAAGGACATGCTGGTGCTTCATCCGCTGCCGCGTGTTGATGAGATTGCACAGGACGTGGATGATGATCCGCGTGCGGTCTACTTCCGTCAGGCGCGGTTCGGCATGTTCGGCCGTATGGCACTGTTGCTGACGCTGTCCAAGCTGCCGTTCGAGCGTGCCGGTCATCATGAAATCGGTGCAGATCCCGGCATTCGCTGCTCCAACCACAAGTGCATTACGCGAAGCGAGCTGTATGTACCGCTGCACGGCAAGGTCGGTGACCGCTGTCCGTACTGTGATGCCGCGCTGGAGATGCAGCTGTAATAAAAAAAGAGTCTGTTGCAGAACAGGTCCGCAAAGAACGCAGGGACGAAAGGTCGCATAAGGCATTTCGTCCCTGCGTTTGTTTTCGAAAATGGGTGGTTTGATCTTGTTTCACACCTAATCATAAAGCAAAAAGACGAGTAAGCAATCCCTTTCGGGGAAACTTACCCGTCTTTTCTTACGCACTATTTTGCAGCGCGCCCTTTTATGTTACTTATCGCTGTTTTTTGGCTGTTTTACAGGCACACGCTCACCGTTCGGCCGGATTTCCGCCAGCGGATTCCTTGCCGCAGCTTCGCGCATGTTTTCATTCTCGATGTGGGTGTAGATCATGGTCGTATCCACACTCGAGTGACCAAGAATGCTTTGCAGTGTGCGGATATCCACGCCGTTCTGGTACATGAGCGTTGCCGCTGTGTGACGCAGCTTGTGCGCAGAGTATTTTTTGGGGTCGAGTCCGGCTTGACCGATATATTTCTTTACCAGCCACTTGACCGTCTGTACGTTAATACGGTTGCGCTTTTTGCTGACAAACAGCGCGTCCGTGTCCTGCTCGTTCGGCTCCAGGCGTTTGGGCAGATACTGCTCGAGTGCGGCAAGACACGCATCGTTGAGAAATACCGTCCTCTGCTTGCCGCCCTTACCGAGCACGCGCACGGTATCGTCCTTGAAGTCGGTCAGATTCAGTCCGACCAGTTCGGAAACACGCATGCCGCAGTTAAGGAAAAACGTCAGGATGCAGTAATCTCGCTCGGCATACGGGCCGGTGACGGATTCCAGAAGCCGCACGCTGTCGTCCGTTGTAAGATAAGTCGGCAGAGATTTACGGACAGTCGGCGCTTCCAGTCCGCTGACCGGATTGACCTCTAAAACATGCTGTTTATCGGTTAAATACCGAAAAAACGCGCGTATCGCAGAGACCTTGCGTGCACGCGAGTTGACACTCAATCCGTAATTGGTGTGGTTGCTGTTCTGCTGAGTTGGGCGGCTCTGCGCCATGTATTCCAGATAATCATAGGTGTCCGACAGCGTGATATCACGGATAAAATCCAGATCAATGTCGCTGATGTCGATCTCATCAAGCGGAAGATTTTTATCGACTGCGCCTTTGTTGTGCTTGAGTACGCGAAAAAACAGCCGCAGATCAAGATAATACTCGTGTGCGGTTTTTGCGGATTTGCCGCGTATTGTGGAAATATAGGTTAAAAAATCCCGCAAAACGCGCGGTGCGTCTGCGGCGTATTCGTTCATCGGCTTGTCCATTGCTGCGCTCTCCTCGCCTGCTGTGATACTGTATTTATTATAACGCATTCTGCAATTTGCGTCAAACTTGCAATTTTCGGAAAAACAACGTATAATAAAGCCAACAACTTAATGGAAGGGGCATGGCTGATGAGCCGAATTTCTATTCAGCGCGGAGATATTACTCAATGCACGACCGATGCGATTGTAAACGCTGCCAACACGTCCCTGCTGGGCGGCGGCGGTGTGGACGGTGCCATTCATCGAGCGGCAGGACCGGAGTTGCTGGCGGAATGCCGTACGCTCGGCGGCTGTCGGACCGGCGAAGCCAAAGCAACACGAGCATATCGTCTGCCATGTCGGTATGTCATTCATACGCCGGGACCGATCTGGCGCGGTGGACATGCGGGTGAGGCGGTACTGCTGGCAGGCTGCTATCAAAACTGCCTGCGCATTGCATCTGAATTAAATTGCAAAACCGTGGCGTTTCCGTCCATCAGCACTGGTGTGTATCGCTTTCCGCTGAATCGTGCCGCTGAAATCGCTATCCGTACGATTGAGGAATATCTTTCAACTCATGCAGAAATTGAGCAGGTAAGCATGATCTGCTTTGATGGAACCACGCTTTCGGCGTATCAAAACGCGCTTTCTGAACGGGAGGCTAACCATGTCTAAAAATCCGAATCAAAAGCTGAAGCTGCTGTATTTATACCAAATCCTGCTGCAGCGAACGGATGAGAACCATAAACTCACCACAGATGAACTGCGTGCGGCACTCGAGCGCTGCGGCATTACCGCTGAACGCAAAAGCATTTATTCGGACATCGAAGCACTCCAGAATTTTGGTCTGGATGTAATTTGTCAGAGAGGTACCGGCGGCGGCTATTACGTCGCGTCACGCGAATTTGAACTGCCCGAGCTCAAGCTGCTCGTGGATGCAATCCAGTGCTCCCGCTTTATCACCGAGAAAAAATCCAACGAGCTCATCGGCAAAATCGAGCACCTCACCAGTGACCATGAAGCACATACGCTCCAGCGTCAGGTGTATGTTTCCGAACGTGTGAAAACGCTTAATGAGCAGATTTACTACAATATTGATGCGCTGCATGCGGCCATATCCAACGATGTCCAGATTACGTTTCGCTATTTCAACTGGGTGCTGAATTTCTCTGCCAGTCCGCGCATTCAAAAGCAGTACCGCCGAGATGGTGCGCGCTACCGCGTCAGTCCGTGGGCACTAACGTGGGACAATGAAAATTACTATCTGATTGCCTTCGATCACGATGCCGGTGAAATCCGCCACTACCGCGTAGATAAGATGGATTCACTTGTGCAGACCGACCTGCCTCGTGAGGGTAAACAGCTGTTCGACGATCGGTTTGACGCGGCAGCCTACTCCCGTAAGGTGTTCGGCATGTTCTCCGGCGAGGAGAAAACCGTGAAACTGAAATGCCTGAACCGCTTTATCGGTGTCATGCTCGATCGCTTCGGCAGCAGTCTGCGTCTATTTCCGGCGGATAACGAACATTTTTATCTGGATGTGGATGTTGTTGTCAGTCCGCAGTTTTTTTCCTGGGTGTTCAGTCTGGAAGGAGATGTGCGCATTGTAAACCCGCCGGAGGTCTGCGAAGCGTTTGAAAAGCAGATTCACAAATTCATAGACTAAGTACCGTTTAACGTACTTTCCTTTTGTTATACTATGTACAACAAAAGGAAAGGGGATGCGCAAGATGAACTGCACTCTCGAATATGTAAACGGACACATTGAAGTATATGACGGAACCGGCGCGTTTCTTTTCTCTGCCGACACCAAGCAGGAGGCGCTCGAAGAACTCGAAGACGCCGCTTAATTTCATAAAAAAGAGACTGTATCGGTGATACAGTCTCTTTTTCTTATCTTATACGCCAAATACGGAATCCGCATAATGCACGGTTGCCATAGCGTCCTTCGCGTAGCAGTCCGCGCCGATGGAATCTGCGTATTCCTGTGTGAGCACAGCACCGCCGACAACGACCTTGGTGCCCGGCTTTTTCTCACGCAGCTGTTTAATGGTCTCTTCCATGCTGACAACTGTTGTCGTCATCAGCGCACTCAGGCCGACCACAGGAACATCTTCCTTGATAGCGGTATCAACGATCACCTCGGGCGGAACGTCCTTGCCGAGGTCGAGTACCTGATAGGCGTAGTTTTCCAGCAGAACCTTGACAATATTCTTGCCGATATCGTGAATATCTCCCTTGACGGTCGCAAGAATAATTTTGCCCTTGATCTGCTGGCTTTCGCCCTTCATCGCGTCCTTTACGACCTCGAAAGCCGCCTTGGCCGCTTCTGCGCTCATGAGCAGCTGCGGCAGGAACACGGTGCCCTTCTCGAAGCCCTTGCCGACGCGGTCAAGCGCCGGAATCAGCTCGTTGTTGACAACCTCGAGCGGCGGAACCGTCTGCAGCATTTCCTTTGCCGCGTCGATCGCACGTTCACGCAGGCCGCGTTCAATGCTCTCCGCAAGCGGCATCGCCGTGCCGCCTGCTGCCGCAGGAGCCGCTGCCGGCTGGTTGCCGTAGGCCGCAATATAGCCTGCGCACTGCTCATCCAGGTTGGCCAGCGCCAGATAGGAACGATACGATTTCATCATCGCCTCGTTATTCGGGTTGATGATCGCGCAGGACAGACCGCTCTGCATCGCCATCGTGAAGAAGTTCGAGTTGACAATCTCACGCTGCGGCAGACCAAACGAAATGTTCGATACGCCGAGAATCGAGTGACCGTGCAGCTCATCACGAATGCGGCGCAGCGTTTCGAGCGTTACGAGAGCCGAACCGCTGTCCGACGAAATGGTCATTGCCAGACCGTCAATCACGATATCCTCATGCGGAATACCGTATTTCTCCGCTGTATCGTAAATCTTCTTTGCAATCCGGATGCGGCCCTCTGCCGTGGACGGAATGCCGTTTTCATCCAGTGCCAGACCAACAACAACACCGCCGTACTTGCGTACAAGCGGGAACACGGCTTCCATGCTTTCCATCTTGCCGCTGACCGAATTGATCATCGGCTTGCCGTTGTACAGACGCATGCCGCGCTCCATTGCGATGGTATCCGAGGTGTCAATCTGCAGCGGCAGCGCGATAACACTCTGCAGGCGCGTAACAACGCGCTCCATCATCACGGGTTCGTCGATTTCAGGCAGACCGACGTTGACATCAAGGATATGTGCGCCGCTGTCCTCCTGCGCCATGCCTTCACCGAGGATGTACTCGATGTTATTCTCGCGCAGAGCTGCCTTGAATTTGCTCTTGCCAGTCGGGTTGATACGCTCGCCGATGATAACCGGCTTCGGCCCGATCTCCACGGCCTGCGAGAACGAGGAGACCACCGTGCGGCGCTTGGCTACCGGCGGTCGGAACGGTACCTTACGGCACTTTTCGATGGTCAGCCGCAGATGCTCCGGCGTAGTGCCGCAGCAGCCGCCAAGTGCCTGCACGCCCATGCCTGCGATTTCTTCCATCAGGTCGGAAAACTCAGCAGGCGCGATATCGAATACCGTCTTGCCGTTTTCGCTGCGCGGCAGACCGGCATTGGGGTTGACGATAATCGGCAGCGAGCTGACCTGCGTCAGACGCTCGATGATCGGGTGCATCTGCTTCGGACCAAGACCGCAGTTAACGCCGAGCGCGTCTACGCGCAAGCCCTCGAGCATGGCAACCGTGGAATCCACCGTGCCGCCTGTCAGCAGCTTGCCTTTTTCATCGAAAATCAGCGTTACGAGCACAGGCAGGTCGCAGTTTTCCTTGGCAGCCAGCACAGCCGCCTTGGCCTCGTAGCTGTCGCTCATAGTTTCGATGAGCACGAGGTCTGCGCCCGCCGCCGCACCGATGCGAATGGTTTCTCCGAACAGCTCGACCGCCCGTTCAAACGGCAGGTCGCCCATCGGCTGGAGCAGCTTGCCGGTCGGGCCGATGTCAAGCGCAATATAGGCATCCTCTCGGCCTGCCTGCTGACGCGCAGTTTTTGCATGCGAAACTGCAGCTTGTACGATTTCCTGCAGGTTATCCGGATATTTGAGGGCATTTGCACCAAAAGTGTTGGTGTTCACCACATCACAGCCGGCTTCAAAGTAGCTGCGGTTCAGCGCAATAATCTCATCCGGATGGGACAGGTTCCACGTTTCCGGCAGTTCACCGGCTTTTAAGCCGTGCTCCTGCAGGATGGTGCCCATGCCGCCATCGAAAAATATCCATTCTTTTCCCAGTCGTTCGGTCAGTTTCATTCTTTTCATCTCCTGTAAGCGCAATCCGTCTTGCCGCATTCCTCACAGCCCTTGCGGTGACACGGCTGCGGTGTTTCAGACAGACCAATTACCGCCGTTACCGACTTGATAGGTGCCAGAAGACAACTTTCGGTCACGGTCAAGCCAATCTTGCGCGGCGTATCCAGCAGGCGGCTGAAATCCCGCTGGTGTGCGATCGGAAAATCGCCGTAGCCGGGACTGAACCGCGGCCGACAGTACATGCCGCGCTGCGCTGCGTCCTGCCGGATGCGTTCGTTGACCTCATCGCAATAGGTCTCGACCATGGCCGCTGCCGCCGCCTGATAGATCACCGCGTCGCTCATCCGGACTGCAGACGCGCGGGCAATCAGGCGATCCGGTCCGATGCCGAGCGTTGCTGCCATCAGACAGACCTCGCTGCAACCCTGCAGATTACGTGCCAGATTTTTGCTGTGAATTTGTACATCTGCGATCTCGAACGTTTGCGCATCAATATGCTGCAGCGGAAACACGCGGTAGATCGACCTGGGTTCTGCCGCCTGCTGCAGTGCTTCACCGCATCGTGTCAGGCTGGCCTGTACTGCCTCATCCGGCTGCGTGCGTGATAGCCCATGTAGCGAATGGCTTCCGATCTATCCAGTTCAATCACTTGAGAATCTCCGACAGGCTGGACTGAATGCCTGCGGCAATTTCCGGCTTGTTCATCGAGTAAACATGGATATGGTTGACGCCGTTTGCAATCAGGTCGATGATCTGCTCGGTCGCGTAGATAACGCCTGCCTGCTTCATAGCCGCCGGATTGTCGCCGAAACGGTCAACGATGGCCTTGAAGCGTTCGGGCAGGTAGGTGCCGGACATGGAAGTGATACGCTTGATCTGCTTGACATTCGTCACCGGCATAATGCCCGCAACAACCGGAACCGTAATACCCTTTTCTCGAATGCGGTACAGGAAGTTGTACATGATGTTGTTATCAAAGAACATCTGCGTAGTCAGAAACTCACAGCCTGCGTCTACTTTCTCCTTGAGGTGCAGAATATCCTCGGTTTTATTGGCTGCCTCAACGTGACCCTCCGGGTAGCAGGCGCCGCCGACGCAGAAATCGCCCTGCGACTTGATATCGCGTACCAGCTCAGCGGCATAGTGGTAGTCAGAATGCGGAGCACCGCCCTCCGGAATATCACCACGCAGTGCAAGAATGTTCTCGATACCGGCATCCTTATACTTTTTTACCATCGCTGCAACGTGCTCACGGGTAGAGGAAACACAGGTCAGATGGGTCAGAACGGTAACATCATACTTTTTCTTGAGATCTGCTGCGATGTTAACAGTGTGTTCGCTTGTGCCGCCGCCTGCACCGTATGTAACGCTCATAAAGTCCGGACGCAGCGCCGCAATCTCCTGTGTTGCGTGTGCGACAGACTCATAGCTGCTGCTGGTCTTGGGCGGGAATACCTCAAAAGAAAGGGTTACTTTATCCTGATTCAAAAGTTGGGAAACCTTCATGTTGCATCTCCTATGTTTCTACTCGTATTTCTGTTTAATAAAAAAGACACGATTTTGATCCGCGTGAAAATTCTATACGTTCCAAAGCCGTAGTGTTTATTATATCACATTTCCCTACTTTATTTCCAGACAAAAATACGATATAATATAACGTATCGGAGGGATTATTTTGACCGATATGCTTAAGAACTGTCAGCTGTGTCCGCGCGCCTGTGGCGCAGACCGCACAAAAAGTCGCGGAGCCTGCGGTGCAGGCATCGAAATCGAGCTGCACGCGCATCGCTTCATATGTGGGAGGAGCCGCCGATTTCGGGTACAAATGGCTCGGGCACGGTGTTTTTCTCTCATTGCTCGCTCGGCTGTGTGTTCTGCCAAAACCGAAAGATCAGCCGCAGAGAGGCCGAGGGACAGAACATTACGGCAGATGCACTGGCGAAAACCTTTCTCTCTCTGGAGAAAAAAGGTGCGCATAACATCAACCTTGTTACCGGCGCCCATTATGTGCCGCAAATTATCGAAGCGCTGCAAATTGCCCGAAAACAGGGGCTTTCGCTTCCTGTTGTATACAATTCCAGCGGATATGAGCAGGTGGAAACGCTGCAGCTGCTCGATGGTCACATTGACATCTATCTGCCGGATTACAAGTATTACAGCAGCTACTATGCAGGTCTGTACTCGCATGCGGAGGATTACCGTGAGTTCGCTGTTCCGGCTATTGATGAAATGGTGCGCCAGACAGGTGCACCGCAGTTTGATAAAAATGGTCTGCTGAAGCGCGGCACCGTCATCCGGCATTTGATGCTGCCCGGACTGGCCGGCGACACCGCGCAGGTGCTTCGGGATATTGCCTCTCGATGGGGCGACAGCGTACTTGTCAGCCTTATGCGGCAGTACACGCCGTTTGATATGCAGGATTATCCCGAGCTTGACCGCACCATCACCGCAGAGGAGTACGCAGATGCCTGTACGCTGTTCGGTGAGCTTGGACTCGGCGGCTTTTTTCAGCAAGATGAATCCATCAGCGAGAGCTTTATTCCCGCCTTTGACGGCACAGGATTGGAGGAAAATTAACATGAAAACCGTTCTCAGCATTGCAGGCACCGACCCGACAGGCGGCGCAGGTATTCAGACCGACCTGAAAACCTTTGAAGCCTTCGGAGTGTATGGCATGGCCGTTATCACTGTCGTGTGTGCACAAAATACCACTGGTGTATTCGGTATGCAGCCGGTTTCCGCTGAACTGGTTGGCAAACAGATTGACTGTGTGTTTGACGATATTTTTCCGGATGCCGTCAAGGTCGGCATGCTGTATGACGCAGAGATTATTCACACAGTAGCGGAGCGCTTGAAGGCGTACCACGCCAAGAATATCGTACTCGACCCGGTAATGATGTCCTCAAGCGGTACCGCGCTGCTGCATCACGATGCGGCAAAGGTTCTGCAGGAGGAGCTGTTCCCACTGTGCACTCTGGTAACGCCTAATCTGCATGAGGCAGCCGCTGTCTGCAGCCATACCATCACCAATCGTGAAGATATGGAGCAGGCGGCACGCGAAATCGTCGGCAAGACCGGCGGCGCCGTTCTGGTCAAGGGTGGTCATCTGGCAGACTGCGCAGATGATCTGCTGTTTGACGGCACAGAAATGCACTGGCTTCCCGCGCCGCGTATTGACAACCCGAACACGCACGGTACCGGCTGCACGCTATCCAGTGCAATCGCATGCGGACTGGCACATGGCGTGTCGCTCGTCGGCAGCGTCAAGCGGGCCAAGCGGTATCTGACCGCCTGTATTGACTTCAAGCTGGATCTTGGTCACGGTTCCGGTCCGCTGCAGCACCGCATTGCGGATTGGGAGCACTGGCATGCGTGAACTGCGGTGCATTCCCGACGCAGACCAAGCATTTCAATTTTTCAAAATGTAAGCAAGAAAAAGTGCAAAGAATACAGGGGCAAAAGGCTGAAGAAGGCTTCTTGTCCCTGCACTCATTTACACTGCACCGGTGTTGTTTCACACCTTAATCTAAAGCAAAAAGACGAGTAAACAAACCCCATTCGGAGAAACTTACTCGTCTTTTCTTGCGCGCTGTTTTCAGCGCGCCCCATGTTTTATCCGTTTGCGGTGCTGCTCCATGCCTGATGCAGATCAGGGAACAGAGCAAGCGCACGATCGAGAATGCCGTGCATATGAGCGATGGCAATGCCATAGTTGGTCATCGGCACATTCCGCTCGGCGCTGTGCCGCAGACGATACTGCATTTCCCGCTCGTTCAGCATGCAGCCGCCGCAGTGCACGACAAGTGCGTACTTGCTCACGTCCTCAGGAAACTCATTGCCCACGGTAAACGAGAACTGCACATCCTTGCCGGTAAATCTGCGAATCCAGTTCGGCAGTTTTTCCGTGCCAATATCGCCGCACTGGCGGTGATGCGTGCAGCCTTCGGAGATGAGCACAGTATCGCCATCCTGCAAAGAATTCAGCTGTGCAGCACCGAGAATCGCCTGCCGCAGATTGCCTTTGTATCGGGCAAACAGGATGGAGAACGAGGTCAGCTGGACATTTTTCGGCACCAGCTTGTCCACAATGCCGAACGCCTGTGAGTCCGTGATAACCAGCCGCGGCGGCTCACGCAGGGATTCCAGCGTGCGGGTCAGCTCGGTTTCGCGGGTGACAAGCGAAATTGCGCCTGCTTCCAGAATATCGCGGATGGTCTGCTGCTGCGGCAGGATCAGCCGGCCTTTCGGTGCGGCTGAGTCGATCGGCACGACCAGTACGACTGTGTCATTCGGCGCAAGCAGGTCAGCAACCAGACGTTTTTCCGGCTCGGTCGGCTTGACGGCTCGTGCGATCAGTTCCTTGAGTTCACGGATATTGCTGTCGGCTGCTGCGCTGACGTAAATCTCGTTTTCCGGCATGGCGGCAGGAACCGAAGTCAAATCCGCCTTGTTGTGCGCGATGACAAACGGAATCTCCCGCTTGCGGAACAGCTCGATAAGCTCCTGCTCGGCAGGCTGCAAACCGCGCGTGCTGTCCGTGACAAGAACCGCAATATCCGTCTTTTCCAGCACGCGGAGCGCCCGGCGGACACGTTCCTCACCGAGCGTGCCCTCATCATCAATGCCCGGCGTGTCGATGATAACCACCGGACCGATAGGGAGCAGTTCCATCGCCTTCTGCACCGGATCGGTGGTCGTGCCCTTGACATCGGAAACAATGGACAGTGTTTGTCCGGTCACGCGGTTTACCACGCTGGATTTGCCCGCATTGCGCAGGCCGAAAAAGCCGATGTGTACGCGCTCGCCGGAGGGCTGTGCGTTCAGTCCCATAGGAAACCCTCCTTAGAAGCGGAAATCACGGCGGTTGGAGCTGCAGATATCCTTGATATGCTCGGCTGCAATTTCGCGTACCTTATCGCGCGGGATTTTTTTAAGTTCCTCCTGAATCAGCTCCATGCCGACGCGCTTGGTGTCCTCGCTTGCGTAATCGACCAGATACTCCGCGAGTGTCATCAATGCGTTCGGGTGGCAGCAGTTGAGGATCTGGCCGTTCTTGCACAGGCTCATGAAACGGTCGCCGGTGCGCCCCTCACGGTAGCAGGCGGTGCAGAACGACGGAATAAACCCAAGCTGCATGAGCCAGTGAACAACCTCATCGAGCGAGCGCTGATCGGATACATCAAACTGCTCAGAGTCGTGCGGACGCTCCTCTTCCTCATAGCCACCGACCGAGGTACGGGAAGCACCGCTGATCTGCGAAATGCCCAGACCAAGTGCCTTCTCACGCACCTGCTGGCTCTCGCGGGTGGAGATGATCATGCCGGTGTACGGCACGGCAATGCGGATGCACGCGATAACCTTTGCGAACAGCTCGTCGCTCAGGCCGTTGTCGAATACGTTCGGATCGATATCGTCCGCGCGCTTGATACGCGGTACGCTGATAGTATGCGGGCCAACGCCGTGTACAGCCTCCAGATGCTCGGCGTGCATGAGCAGACCGGCGAACTCGTACTTGTACATTTCCAGACCGAACAGAACACCCAGACCAACGTCGTCGATACCGCCGTCCATCGCGCGATCCATTGCTTCGGTGTGGTAGTCGTAATCGTGCTTCGGACCTGCCGGATGCAGCTTGAGGTAGCTCTGCTTGTGGTAGGTCTCCTGGAACAGAATGTAAGTGCCGATGCCGGCGTCCTTCAGCTTGCGGTAATTCTCGACCGTTGTCGCCGCAATGTTGACGTTGACACGTCGAATCGCACCGTTTTTATGCTTGATGGAGTAAATGGTGTTGATGCACTCGAGAATGTACTCGATCGGGTTGTTGACCGGGTCCTCACCGGCCTCGATGGCAAGGCGCTTGTGACCCATATCCTGCAGTGCGATAACCTCGCGGGCAACCTCTTCCTGCGTCAGCTTTTTGCGAGTGATATGGCGGTTTTTTGCGTGATACGGACAGTAAACACAGCCGTTCACGCAGTAATTCGACAGATACAGCGGTGCAAACATAACAATACGGTTGCCGTAGAACGCCAGCTTGATCTCCTCGGCCAGCTGATACATCTCCTCGATCTTCTCGGGGATATCACAGGCCAGCAGCACGGAGGCTTCGCGATGCGTCAGACCGGCACAGTGTACGCCGGTAGCTGTTTTCTGCGGACGGGCCTTTTCCAGAATGCTGTCGATCAGCTCGATGTTGTGCTTGTTCTCCTCGGCGTATTTCAGCGTTTCAAGGATTTCCTCATGGTTGATAAACTCCTCTGCATGGAGTGATTTCGGGTTGTACTGAGCCATTTTTTTGTTTTCCTTTCTTATCTTGCGGTCAGAGGATTACTCTTTCCGTCAGAGTCCCTTAAAATGTATCACTTATCGGATAATATCTCCGCGTGCGGTAACAATCCGGCAGCCGACCGACGCCACACGGCGCGACAGGCAGCCGATGCACTGTGCAGCCTCCTCACCGGTACATAGTTTGCCGTCGTACAGTGCATATTTTTTTCGCACCCCAAGCGGAGACAGATTGGGCATCACTACGTTTGCACCAGCCTGCAGTCCGCGCTCGCGGCCGTCCGGCCGGATGGTGCCGAGCGCCGTTGTAGCGGGCAGCAGCAAATTCGGTTGGATCAGCCGCAGCAGTGACAGCAGATACACTGTCTGCTCACACGTTCCGGCCGGAAAATCGCGGAACGGTGTGTCCTTCTGCGGAATAAACGGGCCGATACCGCACATCTCCGGCCGAAATTTTTCGATGAACTTTAAGTCCTCAGCGAGTGTTCGTGCCGTCTGATACGGCGAGCCGACCATAAAGCCGCAGCCGGTCTGGTAGCCGATGTCTTTCAAATCACGAAGGCAGCGCATACGGTTGTCAAACGACATCTGCGCCGGATGCAGCTTTTCATAATGTGCCTGATCGGCGGTTTCGTGACGGAGCAGATAACGGTCCGCGCCAGCATCGAACATCGCCTGATAGGCTTCACGAGGGAACTCTCCGAGCGACAGCGTTACTGCACAGTCCGGAAACTCGGCTTTGATCTGTCGTACCAGATGGCAAACCACATCGGCCGAGAATGCGCTGTCCTCGCCGCCCTGCATAACAAAGGTGCGGAAACCGAGTGCGTAGCCTTCCCGGGCACAGTCCAGTATCTGCGCCTCGGTCAGTCGGTAGCGGTCACACGCAGGATTGGAACGCCGGATACCGCAGTAATAGCAGTCGTTGCGGCAGATATTGCCGATTTCGATCAGTCCTCGAATGTACACATTCGTACCGTATACCTGTTTTCGTAAGGCAACCGCTTTCTCTGCGGCATAGGCTGCCAGTTCATCGCTCTGGTTTTCGATTAGATATTCGTATTCCTCTATTGACAGGCTGTGCTGCGCTTCCAGCCGGTCAATGAGCTGCTTCTCCTTATTCATCGCTCTGCACATTGGAGTACGCGGTCTTGACGCTGATGCCGTCCAGATTGCCGATTTTGCCGGACAAAGCTGAAATCACATCCTGCGGCGCATCAATGGCGATGGACACAATGTTGATATTGCGCGCTCGATAGGGAATACCCATGCGCCCGATGATATAGCTGCCGTACTCATGCAGCAGGGTATTGAGCCGTTCCACAGAATCCGTGTTCTCTACCACGATTCCCATGACGGCAACTCTTGTTTGCATAAAAACACCTCGGAATAAAAATAACTGCGTCCTCTGAAAGACGCAGTCCGATACAGATATAAACGGCGCTTCCGTGCAAGAAACGCTGCAATACGATATGGACGGCTCCTTTCATGCAGAATCTGCGGACGCAGAGGCTTACTGTCAGGATCGCTACATCTATTATAGAGGATAGTCGGCAGACCCGCAAGCAAAACCGACGATTTTGTGCAAAGAATTATTTTCGCAAAAATATGTATGATATTTTTGTCGAATTTTATCCTTCCAAATCTATATCTTGTATGGTACAATGCAATAGCGGCACATGATATATGGGTATGCACTTTTACGCTTTGCCTGTAAACAGCAGTGCTTTTTTGTTCGCTTTTTATCGGACAATATGATATAATGATGAACGTATGAAATTTAGAGAGGAAGAACAACACATGGTTCGAGTTGTCAAAAAGGATCACACCAAAGAACCGTTTAACATCCAGAAGGTTGTTATCGCCGTCAATAAGTCGGCAAACCGTGTCCTCTACAACTTTACAGAGGATGAGTTGAAGTCGATCTGCAATCATGTCGAGGGTTATATCCGTGACCATCACATGACCGAGATTCAGATCTGGCAAATGCACAACATCGTTGAGTCTGCACTTGAGTCGGTGCAGCCGGAGGTTGCCAAAAGCTACCGCGACTACCGCAACTATAAGCAGGATTTTGTCGGCATGCTGGACAGCGTATACCAGAAAAGCCAGTCTATCATGTATATCGGCGATAAGGAAAATTCCAACACGGATTCCGCGCTGGTCTCCACTAAGCGCAGCCTGATCTTCAATCAGCTCAACAAGGAGCTGTACCAGAAGTTCTTTATGAACACCGAGGAACTGCAGGCCTGTCGGGACGGCTACATTTACGTCCACGATATGTCGGCACGCCGCGATACCATGAACTGCTGCCTGTTTGATGTAGCGAGTGTCCTCAAGGACGGCTTTGAGATGGGCAATCTGTGGTACAACGAGCCGAAAACACTTAATGTTGCATTTGACGTGATCGGTGATATCGTGCTTTCCGCTGCAAGCCAGCAGTACGGCGGCTTTACCGTGCCGTCGGTCGATCTGCTGCTCGAGCCCTATGCCGAGCGCAGCTACAAAATGCTGACCGAGAAGTATACTCGTCTGGGACTGGATGCTGATACGGTCGAGAAGGAAGTTATGGCGGACATTCTCAACGACTTTGAGCAGGGCTTCCAGGGCTGGGAGTACAAGTTCAACACGGTAGCATCCAGCCGCGGCGACTATCCGTTCATCACCATGACAATGGGAACCGGCACCGGTCGTTTTGCCAAGCTGGCCTCCATTACCATGCTGAATGTACGCCGCAAGGGACAGGGCAAAAAAGGCCAGAAAAAGCCGGTCCTGTTCCCGAAGATCGTATTCCTGTACGATGAGAACTTGCACGGTCCCGGCAAACTGCTTGAGGATGTATTTGAAGCCGGTATCCTGTGCTCGTCCCGTGCGATGTATCCGGACTGGCTGTCGCTGACCGGTGAAGGCTATGTGCCGAGCATGTATAAAAAGTACGGCGCGATCATCAGTCCGATGGGCTGCCGCGCGTTCCTGTCTCCGTGGTACGAGCGCGGAGGCATGAAGCCCGCTGATGAGAGCGACAAGCCGGTATTTGTCGGCCGCTGGAACATTGGCGCGGTATCGCTGCACCTGCCGATGATCTACGCTAAGGCACAGCAGGAGAGCCGTCCGTTCTGCGAGGTGCTGGACTACTATCTGGAGCTTATCCGCAAGCTGCACATCCGCACCTATGCATACCTGGGGGAGATGCGTGCATCCACCAATCCGTTGGCGTACTGCGAGGGCGGCTTCTACGGCGGACATCTCAAGCCGTCGGACAAGATCAAGCCGATTATGAAAACCGCTACTGCGTCGTTCGGCATTACTGCACTCAACGAGCTGCAGGAACTGTACAACGGTAAATCGCTTGCCGAGGACGGTCAGTTTGCCCTCGAAACACTGCAGTATATCAACGATAAGGTCGAGCAGTTCAAGAACGAGGACGGCAATCTGTATGCTATCTACGGTACACCGGCAGAGAGTCTGTGCGGTTTGCAGGTCGAGCAGTTCCGCAAGAAATACGGCATCATCGAGGGCGTTTCCGATCGTCCGTATGTCTCCAACAGCTTCCACTGCCATGTTACCGAGGACCTGACACCGATTCAGAAGCAGGATCTTGAGGGTCGTTTCTGGAATCTGTGCAACGGCGGTAAGATTCAGTACGTCAAGTATCCGATTGACTACAACCATGAGGCGATTCGCTCTCTGGTGCGCCGCGCCATGGCAAAGGGCTTCTATGAGGGTGTCAATCTTTCACTCGCGTACTGCGATGACTGCGGTCATGAGGAACTGTCTATGGATGTCTGCCCGAAGTGCGGCAGCCGCAACCTTACCAAAATCGAGAGAATGAACGGCTATCTTTCCTACTCTCGCGTTAAGGGCGATACGCGCCTGAACGATGCCAAGATGGCCGAAATTGCTGAAAGAAAGAGTATGTAACACGAATGCAGTATCACAATATAACCAAGGACGATATGCTCAACGGCGACGGCCTGCGTGTTGTGCTGTGGGTGGCCGGCTGCGGACACGCCTGTCCCGGCTGTCACAACCCCATCACATGGGATGCGGAAGGCGGTCTGCTGTTTGATCAGGCAGCAAAGAATGAGCTGTTCACCGAGCTCGGCAAGGACTATATCTCCGGCATCACGTTTTCCGGCGGCGATCCGCTTTTCCCCGGCAACCGTGAGGAGGTCAGCGAGCTGTGCCGCGAGATTCGGCAGAAGTTTCCGGACAAGACCATCTGGCTGTACACCGGCTATCGCTGGGAGGAAATCAAGTGGCTGCCGTTTCTCGATCAGATTGACGTGCTGATCGACGGTCGTTTTGTACAGGCGCAGGCCGATCCGCAGCTTCACTGGCGCGGCAGTGCCAACCAGCGCGTGATCGATGTTCCGCGCACGCTTGCGGCTAACAATATCGTCCTGCATGACGATAAGTAAAAAGGAGTTCTGAATTATGCAACAGATCGCACAGTTTTTCAAGGTATCCGAGGAACAGTTTGTCCGTGACTGGTGCGCGGCTACCCGCCGCAGCGCGGATGAGGCCAAGAAGGTCTATCAGAACATCCGGCTGCCGCGCCGCGCGACCAAAGGCTCTGCCGGCTATGATTTTTTTGCGCCGGAAAGCTTTACGCTTGTTCCGCATGAGACCATCCTTATTCCGACCGGTATCCGCGTTATGATCGAGGACGGCTGGGTGCTGAGCCTGTACCCGCGTTCCGGTCTGGGCTTCCGTCACCGTCTGCAGCTTGACAATACGGTCGGCATTATCGACAGCGACTACTTTGAGGCTAAAAATGAAGGACACATTCTCATTAAGATGACCAGCGACGATCATAAGGGCAAAACCCTTTCGGTTGCCGCAGGCGACGGCTTTGCACAAGGTATTTTCCTGCCGTTCGGTATCACCGTGGACGATGAGGCTGACGGTGAACGCACCGGCGGCTTCGGTAGCACGACTGAAAAGAAGTAACGATTTTATAAACAGCCAAAAGCGCATTCACAGAGATTTATCTGCGAATGCGCTTTTTCTTATGCCCTGTTTACATGAAACAGGCAGCACAGGATCCCGCGTAAGCACTTGGGACTTTTCCATACAACAACCTTCATATGCCTTACCCTCCTTCAGCACTGCAGCAGGAACAGCCCTGCCGCGATCACTGCCAGTGCAATCAGCCACACCGGCAGACAGGATGGGAGCAGACTGCCTAGCAGCAAGCCTGTTCCAAACATAAATACGGCAAGACCGATCGCCTGACCACGGCAGAACATAGCGCATCACGCTCCTGTTACCAGTATAAGCAGCTCGGATAGAAAATGTGACAGCAACGCGAAACCGATCTGCTCATATTTTACGCAAGCGCTTCATATGGTAATGCAGGAGCAGCGGTGAAACCAAAGGAGGCAGCATCAATGGAACTGAATCAAACAAGCATCTGCTACTACGAAAAGAAATTAGCGCATATCTCTGCGGCGACAGAGAGTGCGGATTCGATTGTGCCGGACACGTTTCCGGATATCGGACGAATCGTGTGCGCGTATGGTACGGCGGTCATCAAGGACCAGACTCCACAGAATGACCGCCTGCTGGTATCCGGCACCGTGCAGACGACCGTACTGTACGAACCGGAAAACGGTGGTAAGCTGCGTCGGCTCTCCGTGCCGGTCACGTTTGCGCATATTGAGGAATGTGAGGGTTTAACGGCAGAATCCATCTGCAGCACCGTGTGCCGCATTGCTGCAGTAGATGCCGAAGCTATGAACAGCCGCAAGGTGAGCGTCAGCGTTCAGCTTTGCTTTTTAACCGAAGGCTACTGCAAAGCTGAGTGCGACGTGACGGAATCGGTCGAACTGGACGGCATAGAATGCCTGAGCCATTTGCAGAGCATAACGCTGCTGGAGCAGGTACGCAGTTATCCGGTGACAATACTGGACGACGTACAGCTTGCGGATGCAGCGGAGCTGTCCCTTCTGCACACCGACTGCACGATGCAGGTATCCGAGTGCCGCGCCATGCATGGCAGAATCATCATGAAAGGTGAAGCTGTGCTGCACTGCCTTGCCATGCAGGAGGATGATGCTGTGCGCGTACTGAACAGCAGCACGCCGTTCACGCAGATTCTCGAGCTGCCGGAAGCAGAAGAAGACGCCCTGACTGCAGTCCGGATGACCGTATCTGAGGCAGACTGCCGATTGGAATCCGATGGCATGTTGTCCTGCACCATCAGCGCGCAGGCAATAGTACTGCTGCGGCAGGAGCGCAGGCTGCGCTGCATCGAGGATATGTATCTGCCCGGCAAGGAGCTTGCTGCGCAGGCAGAGCATCTTGTATTGCAGAATATGCCATCCGCGCAGCCGTTTACCTCCGAAGGCAGTGAGACTTTGCAGACCGCACAGCATGTATCTCATGTGATTGCCGCGCAGGCGGTCTGCTGCGGCGCAAAGCGTGTATCGGAGAGCGAGCTGCAAATCAAAGCTGGTGTTCGCGTGCTGTATTTGAGTGATGAACAGCAGCTTTGCGCGGTACAGCGTATTGTACCGCTGACCATGCCGTACAGCGAAGCCGGAGAGCCGGAAGAGCTTACGCTTTCGGCACGCGCCACAGCGGCAGGTGAGCGAGGATTGCTTTTGACTATCACCGCAAACGGTGCTGCTGCAACACAGGAGCGTGTGACATTCTGCCATATCTCTGCGTTGGAGATCAAGCCAAAGGAGAGCAGTCATAACGGCGTAACACTGGTTCTCAAGCAGATCAACGGCGAAGAACGGCTGTGGGACATTGCCAAAAACTGCGGTACGACCGAGCAGGCCATCCGCTGTGCAAATGACTTGCCGGCAGAGGCAGAGTGTGTGCAGAATGCCATGCTGCTGATTCCGATTCAGGACTGAAAGGCGGGAAGAGAATGGAAAACCAGATTTACGATCAAATCAGCAGCCGTACCGGCGGTGATATTTATATTGGTGTTGTCGGTCCGGTTCGTACGGGAAAATCCACATTTATCAAGCGGTTTATGGAGACTATGGTGCTGCCCGATATGGAGAATCCCTACAAGCGGGAGCGCGCACGGGATGAATTGCCGCAGTCCGGCACCGGACGGACAATTATGACTGCCGAACCGAAATTTGTGCCGGAAGAAGCGGCGGAGATCGCTCTGCCGGAAGGCGGCGCATGCCGGGTACGGCTGGTGGACTGCGTAGGCTATCTGGTAGAGGGCGCACTCGGCGGCATGGAGGGAGATACACCGCGCATGGTATCTACACCGTGGCAGGAGGAACCCATGACACTGGCCGAAGCGGCAGAGATCGGCACACACAAGGTTATCGGCGAGCACTCTACCATCGGACTGGTGGTGACGACCGACGGCAGCTTTACCGAGCTGCCGCGTGAAGCCTATATACCGGCAGAAAAACGCGTAATTGAGGAACTGCAGTCACTCGGCAAGCCGTTTCTCGTACTGGTAAACTCGTCAGAACCGAACGGCGAAGCGGCACAGCGTGTATGCGACGAGCTGCAGTCGCAGTACGGGATTGCACCGATTGCGGTGAACTGTCTTGAACTGGATGAGAGCGGCATTGCGGATATTCTGCAGCAGGTTCTGTATGAATTTCCGGTCTGCGAGATTGGTTTTGTCCTTCCGCGTTATATCGGTACTCTGCCGCTGCATCATCCGGTGCAGAACAGCATTTACCAGTGCATTCGCACAGCCGCCGCCGACGGAGAGAAAATGCGTGATGTACAGAAGCTATGCCGTACCCTCGAAGAGAACGAATACGTCGAGCGGGCGAGCGTGGACAATATGGCGCTCGGCAGCGGCTCGGCGGTCGTGCATGTGGACGTACCGGAAACCGTATTCTACGGCATTGTCGGCGAGCAGACCGGCATTCAGGTGCGGGATGACGCAGATTTGATTCGTGTGCTTGAGGATTTCGCTGCAGTGAAACAGCAGTATGAACGGCTGCATGGTGCGCTCGATCAGGTATATCAGACCGGTTACGGCATTGTGATGCCGTCGGTGGAGGAGCTTTCGCTCGAGGAACCGGAAATCGTTCGGCAGGGAGGGCGGTATGGTGTGCGTCTGCGGGCTTCTGCACCATCCATCCATATGATGCGGGCCAACATCAAAGCCGAGGTCAATCCGATCGTCGGCACGGAAAAGCAGTCGGAAGAACTGGTACACTATCTGCTCAGCGAGTTTGAGGAACAGCCGGAGAAGATTTGGGAAACCAATATTTTCGGAAAGTCGCTCAATGAACTCGTGCGTGAGGAACTGTCGCACAAATTGAGCCGTATGCCGGATGATGCCCGTAGTAAAATCCGTGAAACACTGGAAAAGATCATCAATGAAAGCGCAGGAGGACTCATTTGCATCATCCTGTGAAATCGGGCGTGCCTGCCAAAAACAGGCACGCTTTTTTAACAGAATTGTAAAGACTGTCCGCTTGTAAAGGTCGATTTGCTGTGCTAAAATGTATAGTGTATAGAAATGCGCATTTGAAGGAGACTTTTACTTGACCAAACAAGTGTTTATCATAAACGGCAGCGGCGGTGTCGGCAAGGATACCGTATGCAGTGCTGCCGCGCAAAGCTGGAAGGTGCAGAACATTTCGTCCATCACACCCATTTTGCAGGTAGCCAAAGCCGCAGGATGGGACGGCACCAAAACACCGGCGGCACGTCGTTTTCTTTCGCAGCTGAAGGCAGACTGCACGGAATTCAACGACCTTCCGTTCCGCTACTGCACAGAACAGCTGCAGATATTTGCTGAAAATGATGCGGAACTGTTGTTCGTCCATATCCGGGAACCGGAGGAGATCGAGCGGTTTCGTCAGACAGCAGGCGTAAACTGCAAGACCATTCTCGTGCGTCGACCGACACTTGAGCAGGCACGCGGACAGCTGGGCAACCGCTCAGACGACGGCGTTGCAGCGTACGCCTATGATGCGGAATTCCTCAACGACGGTTCGCTGGAGGAACTGCCCGCAAAAGTACACGACTTTTTACAGGCTCTGATCAAGAGATAACTTCCAAGATCAGGCACGGCTCTGTTTCACAGGAACAGCGCATAGAAAGGAACATCAAAATATGAGCCAGAACAAGAAGAAGTTCTTCGGCAAACGCAAGAATGAACAGGAGCTTGAGCAGACACAGACGCTTCCGCCGATGCCAGAAAACAACTCTGACAAGACCGTTCAGACGGAGGAAAATACTGCACCGGAAGAAGCATCCGAAAAAGCTGATGTTGACGAAAAAAACGAGAAGGCAGAGCAGTCTACTGAATCCTTTTGCAAAAGATTTAATCAAAGTAAATGCGTCCGCGTTATCATTGCAGCCGGATTGATTATTCTGCTGGTCGGCGGTTCGGTATTTGCTGTCATTCGCTCGCGCAATACCGGCACGGAGGACACACTTCCGACGACTGCAGTCGTTACCTATGGCGATATTGGCACTTATATCGAGGGCAGCGGTGAAACGGCTGCGCGCAATACGGAAGAACTTGGCTTGGGAATTGAGGGCAAAATCTCTCAGGTGCTGGTTTCCGAGGGAGATGAGGTGCATGCCGGTGATCCGCTGGTCGTTGTCGATCCAACCGGAATCCGCGAACAGCTGACAGCGGCACAGGCAGAATTCACTGCCGCGCAGAGTGAGCTGACCAACGCACAGGCAGCGATTACGCAGGCACAGAGCCGCATTGCCTCGGCACAAAGCCAGTACACCCACGGCAGCGCTACGGCACCGTTCAGCGGCAAGTTTATCGCATCAAGCACATTTGCAGTAGGGCAGAAGGTAAGTGCAGGACAGACCATCGGCCGTATGGTCAACGACAGCCAGATGCAGCTTGCTGTACAGTTTAGTTCGGAATATGCCAAAGATATCAAGGCCGGTCAGACGGCTACGATCTCTACCTCTGTCGGACAGGTTTCCGCTGTGGTTTCGTCGATTGATTCCGCTTCCGGCAAAGGTACTTTCCTTGTTGTATTGACCGTACAGAATTCTTCCGGTGCACTGGCGCAGGGAACGAGTGCTACCGCAACGATCAACAGCGACAGTGCCGGCACGATTTTCTCTTCCGGGTCGGGCACGCTGGACTACATCAAGGAGCAGGTTATCACGGCACCGATCGGCGGTGAAATCACGGCCTATAACGGCTCGAACCACACATACAGCAGCGGTGCAGTCATTATGTCGATCTCCAATGTTACAGCGCCGGATACTTCGGACGCGCGAAGCAGCCTCACGGCTGCACAGAGTACGGCTGCAGCCGCACAGGCCAAGGTGAGTGAGATTCAGACGCGCATTCTCAAGCTGCAGCAGGAGATTCTGGATGCCACGATGACGGCTTCGATCGACGGCGTTGTCACCTCACTGAACGCGGAAGAAGGGGAGGAGACCGATGGTACCGAGCCTCTGGTTGTTGTTTCCGACCTAAGCGATACCGTTGTTACGGCCGAGCTGATGACAGATGAAGTGCAGTCTGTAGAGCCTGGTCAGACGGTGACAATGAACATGTACACAATGGATGGTTCCGAGCTGCCGCTCACCGGTGTGGTTGACTCGGTTTCGCCGGAGCCGAGTCAGAACACGGGCAGTCAGGGCAGTCTGACGACTTTTAAGGCAATTATCACGGTTGATTCTATCGAAGGTCAGGCGATTTCCAGCGGCATGATGGTCGATTACAAAATTGCAGTTGCCGAATCGGACAGCTGCCTGATGGTACCGACTTCCGCTATCGTTCACACGGCGGATGGCAGTACGGGTGTATTCACCAAAACGCTCATTGACAAGGACGGCAACGAAATTCCATTCGATGATACACTGCCGATTCCAGACGGCATGGAAGCACCCGAAGGCTATCAGCTGGTAGCGGTGGAAACCGGCGTTTCAGATGCGAACAATACCGAAATTTTCTGGGGCGTCGATGAAGGTGCAACGGTTTATCTGAATGCCACACCAAATACATCAAACGCGGTAACTGATGAGGAAAATACAGCATATAACAGCTGATAAGCAGTATAAAGCACGGCTTTTGTTTTAGAACAGAAACCGTGCTTTTCTTTATCTCTTGCAAACTGGCATTATAAAATAATTGCAATCTGAGTATTTCAACATATTCAGATTGGGCGTATAATGCGTTCATATACCAAACAACAAAGGAGTCTGAACGACATGAGCGTACAGTATAAGCTGAACAAGGAGCTGGCCCAGATGCTGAAGGGCGGCGTCATTATGGACGTAACCACACCGGAGCAGGCGAAGATTGCCGAAGCAGCAGGCGCATGTGCAGTTATGGCGCTGGAGCGCATTCCGGCTGACATCCGTGCAGCAGGCGGCGTTTCCCGCATGAGCGACCCGAAGATGATTCGCGGTATTCAGGAAGCAGTTTCCATTCCGGTTATGGCGAAGTGCCGTATCGGTCACTTTGTTGAGGCACAGGTTCTGGAAGCAATCGAGATCGACTATATTGACGAGAGTGAAGTGCTGTCTCCGGCGGACGATGTATACCACATTGATAAGACACAGTTCAAGGTTCCGTTTGTATGCGGTGCGCGTGATCTGGGTGAAGCTCTGCGCCGCATCGCTGAAGGCGCAGCAATGATCCGTACCAAAGGTGAGCCGGGCACAGGTGATGTTGTGCAGGCAGTTCGTCACATGCGCGCTATGAACGCAGAAATTCGCCGTGTGCAGAATCTGCGTGAGGATGAGCTGTTTGAGACCGCAAAGCAACTGCAGGTTCCGGTTGAACTGCTCCGAAGTGTGCATGAAAATGGCCGACTGCCGGTCGTAAACTTTGCAGCAGGCGGCGTTGCAACTCCGGCTGACGCAGCACTGATGATGCAGCTTGGCGCAGAAGGCGTATTCGTTGGTTCGGGCATCTTCAAGTCTGGCGATCCGGCAAAGCGTGCTGCAGCAATCGTAAAGGCGGTTACTAACTACACCGATGCAAAGCTGATTGCAGAACTGTCTACCGATCTGGGTGAAGCAATGGTTGGCATTAACGAGAACGAAATCGCATTGCTGATGGCAGAGCGAGGCAAGTAAAATGGCAGTTGGAATTCTGGCGCTGCAAGGCGCCTTCGCAGAGCATGCCGCAGTGCTGGATAAACTCGGCGTACCGCACTTCGAAATTCGCCAGAAGCGCGATCTGGATCAGCCGATGAATGGTTTGATTATTCCGGGTGGCGAAAGCACAGTAATGAATAAACTCTTGCGCGAGCTGGATTTGTATGATACGCTACGTGAGCGGATTCAAAGCGGACTTCCTGTATTCGGAACCTGTGCCGGTCTGATTCTGCTGGCTAAGCAGATTGATGGTGGCATACCATGCTTCAGTGTGATGGATATCCGCGTAAAGCGTAATGCCTATGGCAGACAGCTTGGCAGTTTTTTCACGGATGATCGGTTTGGCGGTAGCGAGAGAATACCGATGACATTCATTCGCGCACCATATATTGAGAGCGTAGGAAATAATGTCGAGGTGCTATCCGTTGTTGACAGTAATATTGTTGCTGCACAGCAGGATAATATGCTCGTGACCGCATTTCATCCGGAATTAGATATGGATTTGACGGTGCATCAGCATTTTATTCGGATGGTTGAGCAGTTTCGGTTGAAGAATGCGGGATAACTAAAATAAGCGGCTCTGTAAGAGCCGCTTACAGTCTGTCGAAAAACCCAGTTGCCATTAAGCGGCAACTGGGTTTCTATCACATATACAACAGAAAATAGACAGGTCCTTAGGGCTCCTTTGCTACTGCAATGTGTGACGGAAATGTGTGACGGAAATGTGTGACGGAGCCGGATCCGATGCTGAGTATGCTGGAATGACTGTGCATAGAGCTCATGGAGGTCGAGGTGGACCAGCAGCTAGGAGCAGAGAAAAGTCAGCGCATTGTCAGCATGGTGGTACTTATCGTGTGCGGTGTGGATGAAAACGGTCATAGGGATATCATTGCCGTTGAATCTATGGCCGAAGAATCCGGGAGCTCCTATGGAGTGCTGTTTCAGAATCTGGAGGACCGTGGTCTGTCCACGCCCAGGCTTATCATTTCAGATGCACACGCCGGACTGGTTTCGGCAATTCGTGAATCCTTTCCCGACGCCTCATGGCAGCGCTGCAAGGTGCATTTCATGCGGAATATTCTGGCCTATGTGCCGCAGAAAGAGAAGAAATCCTAATCGTATTCGTGAAGCAAGGCGACGTTCCGGTGTTTCGACGCTTAAAATTGCTTCGGCGCTCGGTATCTGCCGCGATACGGTCTATCGCTGGGAACGTGGCGAAACATTATTGTCGTCCAGCGTCCTGTTGAATCTGGGGTACATTTTTGGTGTAACTTGTGATTGGCTGGTATGTCGTAGCGATGACCCGTATAAAACAGTTGACGGGGTAGATATTCGTAGTGTAGAATCTAATTTAGACATAGGAATCTAATTATACAAAATAAAGATTTTGTATAATTAGCAAACCATCTATCTATTAACAATTAACTGTTTTCATCCTATTAACAATTAACTGTTTTCATCCTATTTTCTCCAGATACTCTATCATATCAGCCACCGCACGATCATTATTAGAACTTACCATCACATTTACATTTCGCAGCACTTCCGGCTCTGCATTGGCCGGTGCAAACGAAATCTGAGCTTCTTGCAGCATGGATTCATCATTGTAGCTGTCGCCAATAGCAAATACACGTTCAACGTCCGGTAAGTATTCAACAATACTTCGTAGAGCCGAACCCTTATTCACACCTGCGGCTGTGATTTCACAGAATGTCGGCATGCTGGATGTCACATCAAATACATGCGGATACCGAATCAGTAAATCCTGCGTCAGTGCGGTGATTGGTGCCGGTTCACCGGTAAAATTGACCGTACACCAATCCGCAGTTGCGCTTTTTGCAAACTGCTCATTAGAAAGCATCTGATAATCTAAATGCAGCTTGCGCATGTGCTGCAGCGTGTGATCGCTCATTTGCCGAATCAGCGCTGTTTCGGCGGTAAAAACCTCACATCCAAATTGTGAATTATTTAACAATACATGCTCAATCATTTCTTTCGTCTCGTACGGCATACCGGAACAATGCAAAATCTGGCGATTTTCATCGCAAATCAATGAACCATTCATCACACTGTATGGCGCATTGACCGGCAACTGAGCTATATATGTGCCAATAGCATGAGGAGAACGGCCGGTCGCAAGCGACAGCCGTCCTCCCTGTTTCGTAAAATATTGTAATGCGCGCAAATTTTCTGCCGGAATTTGCTTTGAATCATCGAGCAGCGTACCATCCATATCGCAGGCCAGCAGCATACCCTTAAACTTTTTCATTGCATACGCTCCAATTTATCAAGAACTTCAGTAAAATATTGTGGCAGCGATGCCGAAAACTCCATCCGCTCCCCTGTTTTCGGGTGCGTGAGCGTCAGCTTCGCTGCATGCAGACATTGACCGCCGATATTGGAAAACCGGTCTTTTTTCAGTCCGTACACCGGATCACCGATAATCGGATGACCAATAGATGCCATATGTACGCGAATCTGGTGTGTACGTCCGGTCTCGAGCTGAAATGCCATATATGTGTAGCCGTTATATCGTTTGATGACAGTATAATGCGTGATTGCTTCACGTCCGCCCTCCACGATTGCCATTTTTTTTCGATCCGTCTTGTGACGGGCAATCGGCTTATCCACCGTTCCGGTATCATCCTTGACAGAACCAACCACAATCGCTTCATAGCCGCGATACGCCGTATGCGCCGCAATCTGAGCTGCCAAGCTCTGATGTGCGGCGTCATTTTTCGCCACAACGAGCAGACCGCTGGTATCCTTATCAATACGATGCACAATGCCCGGTCGATGTTCACCGTTAATGCCAGAAAGACTGTCACCACAGTGGTACATCAATGCATTTACCAACGTGCCGTCCCAGTTGCCGGCCGCCGGATGCACAACCATGCCGCGTGGCTTGTTGACCACCACAATATCTGCATCCTCATAAACGATGTCCAGCGGAATATTCTCTGGCTTGAGATCAACTTCCTTTAACTCCGGAAGCTGAATCGTAACCGCCTCGCCGCCGACCAGCTTGTAATTTTTCTTGAGCGGCTGACCGTTACAGCTTACTGCCTGCTCTGACAGCAGATTCTGCGCCGCAGAGCGGGTCAGTCCTTCAATCTGCTCTGCCAGCCAGCTGTCGATACGCTTGCCGGATTGCTCTGCCGGAACCGTAAATTGCAATTCACTCATGGTTACTTCTCCGCTTCGCTTGTTTCCTTGTGCTGAAACATAAAATATAGCACAAACAGTACACCACCTGCACAAATGAAGATATCTGCCACATTAAATACCGGAAAATGAATCAGACGGAAGTCAAACATATCGACAACAAAACCGTGTGCTACACGATCAATGGCGTTGCCGAGTGCGCCTGCCGCTACCAGAATCAGCGACCAGCAGCCAAGCTGAGTCTGCAGCATATTCTTATAAATCGCTGTGAAAATGGCAACTGTAATCACAATGGCCAGTACAACGAAAATCCAGCGTGAATCAAACTGCGCGAACAGGCTGAATGCTGCACCGCGATTCTCGATATAAGTCAAGTGAAACACACCATTGATCAGCGGAATGGTCTGCTGTGCCTGCAGAGACGTAAACGCCCAGTATTTCACTGCCTGATCTGCCGCGATCATCAGCAAGATTGCACAAATATAAATCGGCATCTTCTACCTCCAAAACAAAAAGGAGGAACAGAATTGCTCTGCTCCCCCTTGGATTCTTCTTTTAGCCTACAACCTTGGCACAGCGAGCACACAGACCCGGATGCTTTGCATCAGAACCAACGGTCTTAGCCTGCTTCCAGCAACGCAGGCACTTCTCACCTGCTGCGCGGGCAACAGCAATCTTCAGACCCGGCAGATTCTCGCTTGCAACGCCCTCACCGTCACCGGCAACGACATCAAGTTCGGAAACAATGCACAGATCGGCCAGATCCTGACCACAGCCGTTCAGGAATGCAGCCTGTTCAGCGTCAGCGTAAACAGTAACGCATGCTTCCAACGGCTTGCCGATGGTCTTAGCAGTACGCGCACCCTCGAGCGCCTTGTTTACGTCATCGCGGAATGCGGTCAGCTTGTCCCACTTAGCACGATCCTCATCGCTGAAGGACAAAGCCTCGTCAGCCTGCGGCATCTCGTTATATGCTACGTTGCGAGCATCATCCTCAGCAGCGTGCGGCATAGCCTGCCAGATTTCGTCTGCGGTAAAGCACAGGATCGGAGACAGCATGCGAACCAGCGCACTCAGAATACGATAGATCGTAGTCTGTGCAGAGCGGCGGCTCAGACCATCGGTCTCATCGCAGTACAGACGATCCTTGATCACATCGAGGTAGAAGTTGGACATATCAACAACACAGAAATTATGAATTGCATGGAATACGGTGTGGAATTCGTAGCTATCATATCCCTCACGAACCTTTGCAGCAAGGTCGTTCAGCTTCATCAGTGCCCACTTATCCAACTCCGGCATATCTGCGTATGCAACAGCGTTGGTCTTAGGATCAAAGTCAAACAGGTTGCCCAGAATGTAGCGAGCCGTGTTGCGGATCTTGAGGTAGTTCTGAGACAGATGCTTGAGCATGTCCTTGGAAATACGCATATCCTGACGGTAGTCAGAAGAAGCAACCCACAGACGCATTACGTCTGCGCCATACTGCTTGAGGATATCCTCCGGAGCAATACCATTGCCCAGAGACTTGGACATCTTCTGGCGCTCCTCGTCAACGATCATACCGTGGGTGATAACCGTCTTGTACGGAGCCTTGCCCTGCGTAGCATAGAAGTCAGCATCGAGGACTGGAACCAGCCGCGATACTGGTCATTGCCTTCCAGATATACGTCAACCGGGGTCTTCTGACCTTCGCGGTTCTCGATAACAGCACGCCAGGAGGAACCGGAGTCAAACCATACATCCATGGTGTCGGTTTCCTTGTCGAACTCGCTGCAGCCGCACTCACACTTGGTGCCTGCCGGCAGAATCTCAGCAGCCGTCATGTCGAACCATGCGTTGGAGCCCTTTTCACGGAACAGATCAGCAACGGTCTTAATCGTCTGCTCATTTACCAACGGCTTGCCGCACTTCTTGCAGGTGAAGATCGGAATCGGAACACCCCAGACACGCTGACGGGAAATACACCAGTCGGAACGCTCACGGATCATGGAGGTCATGCGCTCCTGACCCCAACCGGGAATCCACTTGATGTCCTCACAAGCCTTGACTGCGTCATCCTTGAGCGCATCAACAGAGCAGAACCACTGCTCGGTGGTACGGAAGATGATCGGGTTTTTGCAGCGCCAGCAATGCGGATAGCTGTGCACGATGTCCTCGGTTGCGAGAAGTGCGCCGCAGTCATCCAGATCCTTGAGAATAACCTCGTTGGAATCGTCAACAAACATACCCTCGTACTTGCCGGATTCGGCGGTGTGACGGCCCTTGCCGTCAACCGGAACGATAATCGGGATGTTGTACCTCTGGCAAACGATAAAGTCATCAGCACCAAAGCCCGGAGCGGTATGAACACAGCCGGTACCGGCATCGAGCGTTACATGGTCACCGGTGATAACCAGAGAATCACGGTCGAACAGCGGGTGCTTGGTCTTGATCAGCTCCAGATCAGAGCCGAGAACGGTTGCGAGAACTTCCCAGCTGTCAATGCCGGCAGTCTTCATAACAGAAGCAACCAGTTCCTTAGCCAGAACATAAATCTCGCCGTTCGGAACCTTAACGAAATCGTACTCGAAGTTCGGGTTCAGAGAAATTGCAAGGTTGCCCGGAATGGTCCAGGTAGTGGTGGTCCAAATTACGAAATATACATTCTCCTTGGTACCAAGCAGCTTGGTGATAACACCCTTGTCATCGGTTACAGCGAACTTTACAAAGATAGACTTACACGGAACATCCTTGTACTCAATCTCTGCCTCAGCCAGTGCGGTCTCGTCGTGCGGGCACCAGTAAACCGGCTTCTGACCCTTGTAGATATAACCCTTCTTAGCCATCTCGCCGAAAATCTCAATCTGAGCAGCCTCGTAATCGTGGGTCAGGGTCAGGTACGGACGATCCCAGTCGCCGATAACGCCCAAACGCTTAAACTGGGTACGCTGGGTATTGACATGATCGTGTGCGAACTCTTCACACTTGGAGCGGAACTCCGCAGTGGAAACCTTGCTGCGATCCATGCCGTAAGCCTTGATTGCCTGACGCTCAATCGGAAGGCCATGGGTATCCCAGCCCGGAATGTACGGAGCCTGATAACCCATCATATTGCGCGAACGCAGAATAAAATCCTTGAGGATCTTATTCAGTGCATGACCCATATGCAGATTGCCGTTTGCATACGGAGGGCCGTCGTGCAGAACGAAAAGCGGCTTGCCCTCGTTCTTCTTCATCAGTTCATGGTAGAGGTCGTTCTTCTCCCAGTTTTCCAGAAAACCCGGCTCGCGCTTCGGCAGACCGGCACGCATCGGGAATTCGGTTTTGGGCAAATTGATCGTATTGTTGTAATCCTGCTGCATTGTGCAGTATTCAGTCCTTTCGCTTATTTACTTAACGTCCTTCGGGTCGTATTCAGTGCCGAACTGCAGTTCGCCGAAGTCGAATTTACGCGTTGCATCTTCCACTGGTGCATCGCCCTTCCCAGTCGCATTTGTGTTCTTTGCATCTTCAGTCTGCTGTACCGGAGCGAGGTTTTCGCCCTTCGCCAACTCTGCCAATGCTCTTGCCTGCGACTGATACAGCTTTGCTACATGAGCGATAAACTCAGCAGTGTTCTTGCGGGCAGTCTCCAGTTTCTGTTCCTCGGTGTTGATTTCCGCCTGGGTGTCTTTCACCTTGTTTGCGGTTTCATCCTTCGCAGAAGCAATGATCTCCTCTGCTTCCTTCTTTGCCTTGTCGATTGTCTCCTGTGCAATCGACTGAGCGGTCAGTAGGGTACGGTGCATTCCTTCTTCAACACCGCGGTATTCTTCAATTTTATCGACCAGCACCTTCATTTTTGCCTTCATAGCAGCGTTTTCCTTCTGCATCGCTGCAAATTCCTCTGCAACACGCTCGAGAAAAGTATCGACAGACTTCATGTCATATCCGCCGAAAACTGCTTTTTCAAAGCCGATTTCTTGTATTTCCTGCACCGTCATATGTTTTTCCTCCGTCTTTATATCATTTGCCGTACTGACACGGAAAAATGGTCGGGCTGCGCCCGACCAAATCAGCGCCGTTTGTCCGGCAGGCTTAAAGCATATATACCATTTGTTCTAAAACAATCAGAACAAAAAATGCCAGCATAAACGCAAAATCAAACGGACAATTCCGCAGTGCACTCACGCGGCTCAGCAGACTGCGAAAAGGTTGAATGAGCGGCTCGGTAACAAGGCACAGAAACTCGTAGATTTTTGAGTCGCTGCCCTGTACGAACCAGCTCATGATTGCCCGTGCAAAAAACATAAACTGCAGAATGCGCAATAAGCTTCCTACGAAATATATTACCAAGC
The DNA here is from genome assembly GCF_003481925.1 of Butyricicoccus sp. OF10-2. NCBI lineage: Bacteria > Bacillati > Bacillota > Clostridia > Eubacteriales > Butyricicoccaceae > Butyricicoccus > Butyricicoccus sp. OF10-2. The sequence goes on from NZ_QUMC01000008.1 coordinate 60,974, forward strand.
TGTTCACGATAGTACTCACGATCTGCGCTTAGAAATACATACCGCTGTTTTCCAGTTCGTCGATCAGATCGCCCATAATATCAACATTGTAGGGTGTGATAATATAGGTGCTGTTTGCAACCTTCTTGATCTTGCCTTCGTTTGCATACGCAACACCGCTGAGGAAGTCCACCAGGCGACGGGCAATATCCTTGTTGGTCTGCTCCAGATTGAGGACAACCGTACGCTTGTCCTTGAGATGATCTGCAATCTCTGCAGCCGCCTCAAAGCGATCCGGCTTGACCAGAACCACAGCCAGCTGTGTAGTAGTATTGATGTTTACAACCTTATCGCTTCGATCGTGACGGCGCACCTGAGGCGCGTCCTGTGCATCACTGTCGTACGAACGGTCATAGGATCTTCTATTGTAAGATGATGGCTCGCTATCCATCGCAGGTTCTTCGTTTCTCTGACGGGGCATCTCGTCTTCGTAGTCGTCCTCCAACTCGCTGCCCTTTACCCAATCAATAAAGCCTTTGATTGAACCCATGCCAAGTTCCTCCTTATGTTTTAAGGCGAAACGATCTGATACGGCCGTTTGCCAAAGATCGCCGTGCCCACGCGAACCATGTTCGCTCCGCACGCAATCGCCGTTTCAAAATCATTCGTCATTCCCATAGACAAATAATCCATATCTACATTATCGTATTTTTTCGTCAAAATGTCAATAAATACTTGACGCATTTCGGTAAAGTAGTTTGAATTTTTTGTTTTTTCATCTGCAACGGGAGGAATTGCCATCAATCCGCGGATATGAAGTGACTTTTTTGCGCTCAATTTCACGATCGCATCGTGCAGTTCTTCGGGCGGAAGACCGCTTTTTGCGGCTTCTCTTCCGATATTTACCTCCAGAAGAATATCCTGACAAACACCGCGCTTCTCGGCTTCCTTGGCGATAGCCTCGCCGAGATGAACCGAGCCGACTGACTGAATCAGCGAAACCTTGCCGATCAGATACTTGACCTTGTTGGTCTGCAGCGTGCCGATAAACTGAGGTCTGCGCCATCGTAGGCGTCCTGTTCATACTTCTCCTGCAGCTCCTGCACACGGTTTTCACCGCACACGCGGATGCCTGCTTCGATGGCTACCTGCACGCGCTCGGCGTCATTCATTTTGGTCGCAGCCACCAGCGTAATTTCACTGGGATCGCGCCCTGCCTGCACGGCGGCATTGTTGACGCGCTCGATCACAGATTTTACGCGTTCCTGCAGTTCTTTCTTTTCTTGCTCCGTCATGTTTTCACCACCATATTGTTTTGCAGATTTTTACCTTGAACGATAACCTGGTCTCGCTCGACCAGCATATCGGAGTCGGTCGCACTCTGTTTGACGACATAATAATCGTCCGCCTCAAACAGCTCGTTAATCATTTTGAATTTCTGTATCGAGCCGCTCAGGATGAACACGCCGGGGATTTGCGTGGTCTTTCCGTCGCTGTCTGTTTGTTCCTGCACGCGGACGGCACTCTTCGGCACCTTGAGTCCGGTGTAGGTCGCAATGATAATTTCGATTGGCTGTTCGCGCATGGAAACCATTTCACTGCTGAATTCTGTGCCTTCCATCACCAGCAGAGCTGTATCGCTGTCACCTTGATGGTTGATGGAATGCACGGTTACTTTGGATTCCATCGAAGCCTGCGTAAAGTTTACCGTCAGCTCCTGACCGACCTGCAGACGCTCGGCCTGCTCGGCCGGAATCTTAGCTGCCAGATACCAGTTGAATCCCTTGACGATCTTGCCGAGCGAATTGCTGTTCTCAGCAGACGGCTGCTGCGCAACGGTCTTGTCAAACTGCTCCACGGTCATCTCATCCAGTGAGGATGGTGTGAGAATACTCTCGTATCCATCCACTACCTCGGAGAAATATCCGGACGAAGATGCAGTAAGTTCCGTGGTCCGGCCGGTAAGCTGATGCTCAAGCGAGGACTGCTCAGAAACCAAAGCGTCACGTTCGGCAGATACCTCGTTGGTATCCACATTGCCTGCCTCACGGCGTAGCGACAGCGTGCGCAGCGAACTTGCGGCGGATGCGACCGAAGAACCGCTGCCTTCCTTCACCTGCTCGGCCAGCTGCTCGATCGTCAGCGTGATGACCTGATCCAGCTTTGCGATGTTTGAGCTGTCCGATGCGGACTGCAGCGCCGTATCCAGAAGAGAAATACGTTCCTCCAGCGGATCGAGCTGTCGGCTCAGGTCCATAGATTCCTGATCGGAATAGATGATTGCCAGCGGTGCGTCCTGCTGTACGCGTTCACCGCTGTACACGATGTGCTTGACCGAGCTTCCCGTGGCATTGTCGATCGGTTCTTCATCGCGGAAGAACCAGCCATCGCTCGTAAAGCTGTCATTAACTGTGACATGCAGAGCCGGTGTGGTCTCCGGTGCAGCCGAAAAAGCGTTAGAAAGACGGCCGCCCAGATAAATCACCATCAGCACTGCCGCAATGATAAATACAACGCGGTTTCCGCCGTCATTCCGCCGTTTTCGCAGCTTGGATTTTGTGCTTTTTGTCTGTTGTCCCATGTAAAGACCTCGTATATGTTCACTGTTCCGCACGCTCCCCTCTCGGTGCATGGAGATCGACTCTATGCTGTGGGATCAGAGTAGAGATTGCGTGCTTATAGATCATTTGCTGTTTTCCGTCGCTCTCCAAAATCACAACGAAGCTGTCGAATCCGCGGACGATACCGCGCATCTGAAAGCCGTTCGTTAAAAATACGGTGATGTTCTGCGCCTGCTGACGCAGTGCACTGAGCATTCTGTCCTGTAAGTTGATTTCGTTTCGCACAATGATTCCTCCAGTTGAAATTACAATTTATGGTATCATTGTACACCGTGGTTTTGAAGATATTTTGTCGTTTCCTGTAAGACGAAAGGAAGTTCTTCTCCACTATTATAATATATCCAGTGGATGCTGTCATCCCTTTTCAGCCAGGTAAGCTGACGTTTTGCATAATTTCTGCTGCGGCGCTTGAGCAATTCGGTACATTCTTCCAATGTTTGCTCGCCGCTCAGATAGCCGAGCAGCTCTTTGTAGCCGATGGCCTGCGCGGCAGTGCCGGTCAGCAGACCGCGCTCCACCAGCCGTTTCGTCTCCTCCAGCAGACCGTTTTCCATCATAAGATCCACTCTGCGGTTGATGCGGTCATACAGAATTTCACGGTCAGACGGGCAAACACCGATCTTGAGCGCATCATACTTTGGCTCCGGGCGCTTGTTCCTGCGGTTAAATTCGTCGATCGTCATACCGGTCTGCTCATACACCTCAAGAGCACGAATGACGCGCTTGAGATTATTCGGGTGCAGACGTTCCGCTCCGGCCGGATCCACCTTAGCCAGACAGTCATGTACCACCTGATTGCCCTGCTCAGCCGCCATCCGCTGATATTTCTCACGCACGGTCAGGTCGGTCTCATCGCCGGAGAATACGCTGCACTCGATGAGCGCGTCCATGTACAATCCTGTGCCGCCAACAACGATCGGTGTCATCCCGCGCGACAGAATATTCTGCGCAGCAGCGTCTGCCAGTTCGACATACCGCGCCACTGAGAACGTTTCGCCGGGCTCGCATACATCGAACAGATGGTGCGGTACGTCCTGTCGTTCCCTCATATCCGGCTTGGCGGTGCCGATATCCATTTCACGATAAAGCTGCATGGAATCCGCAGAAATGATCTCGGTATGCAGTTGTTGCGCCAATGCGACCGATAAGGCGGTTTTGCCGCTGGCAGTCGGTCCGCAGATGCAGATCAAACGGTTTTCCATGCTGTTTCCTCACTTTTTATTGATTTACACGCTTGAACATCTTGTCAAGCTCATATTTGGTCAGACGAACGGTCGTCGGTCTGCCATGCGGGCAGGAACGCACGTTGTCATCGTTCAGCACCCGCTCGCACAGGTCCTGCAACTCGGTCATCGTGGTTGGCTTACCTGCCTTGATTGCCGCCTTGCATGCTACTGTATGAATCAAATCATCCAGACGATCCGGCACGGTGGTACGGCTGTTCATCGCCTTTTCGGCCAATTCACTGATGACGCTCTGCACATCGCCGCTATCCAGATAAGCGGGCACGCTACGTACGGCAAAGCTGTTCTCGCCAAAGCTGTCGATGGAAAAGCCTGCCTGACGGATGTCCGCGATCTGCGACTGCACAGCGGCGGCTTCCTCGCCGGTCAGCTCTACAATTACAGGCGTGAGAAGCTGCTGCTGCGGCATATCGGTCTCCGCACGCAGCTTGTTAAACAGAATACGTTCATGCGCGGCATGCTTGTCGATGAGAATCAAGCCGTCCTTGTCCTCAGCAATAATGTACGTCTGGAAGCATTCGCCGATTACACGCACACCGGCATCCAGCGGCTGCAGGATCTGCGGCTTATCCTTGACCTCCGGTGCGCTGACAGGCGGCACAACAACCATCGGTTCATCTTCCGGCTCCGGTTCCGGCGTATGCACGGCAGGTGTTGGTTCTGCGACCGACGACTCAATCGACTGTGCCATTCGCGGACGAACCGGTTCCTGCGGTTCGTCCTGCAGGATGCGCGGCGCGGACAGATAACTCGATGCACTGCGCGGACGCTCTGCCTTTGGCGGGATAGACACGAGGAAATCTTCTAAATCCGGTGCTTCCTCGTCGTTCTTTACCGGTGCAATCGGTGTTGGCTTGACACTCGGCGTGACAAACGGCTTAGGGTCTACCGGCTTTGGAATCGCAAACCGCTGCTGCTCATGCGTCAGATTATCTTCACGCGGCTTGGCAGGCGCTTCCTTCTCCTTGTGCTCCAGATGCGGCATATTGTCGTTTGCGGCAAGCGCATTCTTGCAGGCAATATACACGACCTCGAAAATCGGCTTTTCCTGCGAAAATTTGACCTCGGTTTTTGCAGGATGCACGTTGACGTCGACCGCCGACAGCGGCAAATCCAGGAAAAGCGCACCAGACGGATATTTGCCGGTGATGATTGCATTGCGATAGGCCTCTTCCATTGCAGCCTGCATAAGACGGCTCTTGACATAGCGGCCATTGACGAAAAAGTGCTGCATGGAACGGTTGGCACGTCCGGCGTGCGGCTTGACAATGTAGCCGTGCACGGTCATACCGTTGCGCTCGGTCGTCGGCACTTCAATCATATTGGCAGTCATTTCCTTGCCGAATACGCCGAACACCGGTGCAATCAGCTTGCCCTTGCCGTCCGACGAGAATACCTGCTTGCCGTCGCGAATGAGCGTGAACGCAATCTCCGGATGGGAGAGCGCCGCATGCTGTACTACGCCGAGAATGTAACCCGCCTCGGTGAAGTCCTTTTTGAGAAACTTCATGCGAGCCGGTGTGTTGAAGAACAGGTCGCGCACAACGATTGTTGTGCCTTCCGGACAGCCGGCTTCCTCCTGTGTCTGAATCTCACCGGCTTCCAGATGCAGGTGCAGACCCGCAATCGAACCTGCCTGACGCGTGAACAGATCAATGCGCGTAACCGACGAAATCGCAGCCAGTGCTTCACCGCGGAAGCCCAATGTGCCGATAGCATTCAAATCTTCCTCGGTACGCAGCTTGCTGGTCGCGTGGCGGCGGAAGGCCACAGGTGCATCCTCTGCCGACATGCCGCAGCCGTTATCCGCAATACGCAGATAGGTAATGCCGCCGTTTTCGATCTCCACCGTAATGCGGGTAGAACCTGCGTCAATCGCATTCTCGACCAGCTCCTTCGCCACAGAGGACGGCCGTTCAACAACCTCTCCTGCCGCGATCAGATCCGCAAGATGCGGAGATAATTCATGAATCACTGCCATTTTTCTTTGTTTTCCTTTCCGGAACAAATCATGGTTGGTCTTTCCTGCCCTGATAAATGATTAAACCAGCTTTTTCAGCTCATACAATGCGTTGAGCGCCTCGATCGGCGTCATGGTGTCCACCTGCAGTGCACGCAGCCGCTCTGCGACTGCGTCGCCGGAGAGCGAATCTATCGTAATCTGCGGAACGTCTTCCGGTTCCTCGGCTACGGCGTGCAGCTCGATTTTCGGCATAGTGGATTCCAGATCCGCCAGCACAGCCTTTGCCCGCTTGATAACCGGATTCGGCACACCGGCCAGCTTTGCAACCTCAATGCCGTAGCTGTCATCCGCGCCGCCGCGCACGATTTTGCGCAGGAACGTAATGTCATCACCGCGCTTTTTGACCGCGATATTGTAATTCTTGACGCCCTTGACCAAATCTTCAAGCACGGTCAGTTCGTGATAATGCGTTGCAAACAGCGCGCGTGCGCCGATGCGCTTTTTGTCCGCTACATACTCTACGACTGCGCGGGCAATGCTCATGCCGTCATAGGTAGAGGTGCCGCGGCCAATCTCATCCAGAATAATTAGGCTGGACTTGGTAGCGTGCCGCAGAATATCCGCGACCTCGCTCATCTCCACCATGAAGGTGGATTGACCGCTCGCCAGATCATCCGACGCGCCGACACGGGTAAACACGCGGTCTGCCACGCCGATATGCGCGGACGAGGCCGGTACATACGAACCAATCTGCGCCATGATGGTAATCAGTGCCACCTGCCGCATATAGGTGGATTTGCCTGCCATATTCGGGCCGGTGATGATAGCGACGCGGTTTTCCTTGCTGTCGAGCAAGGTGTCGTTCGGGATGAACAGACTGTCGGACAGCATTTTCTCAACAACCGGGTGACGGCCGTCCTTGATGTCAATGCGGTCGGAAAAATCCACCACCGGACAAACATAGTTGTTATCACATGCCACATCAGCCAGAGCGCACAGAACGTCAAGCGCTGCGATAGCCTGCGCGGTTTTCTGCACGCGGTGTACCTCGGCGGCAATCTGGTCACGCACAGAGACAAACACCTCATACTCGAGTGCGGTCAGCCGCTCCTGCGCACCGAGCACGGTGCTCTCGAGCTGTTTCAGCTCCTCGGTGATATAGCGCTCGCTGTTCGCAAGCGTCTGCTTACGAATGTAGTTCTCCGGGACCGCCTCCGCATTGGAGCGGCTGACCTCAATATAATAGCCGAACACGCGGTTGTAGCCGATTTTCAGCTTGCTGATACCGGTACGCTCGCGTTCCGCCTGCTCGATTTCGGCAATTTTACCCTTACCGCCGGACGCAAGGTCGCGCAGACGGTCAATCTCCTCGTTGAAGCCCTTGCGGATCATGCCGCCTTCCCGAAGAAGAATCGGCGGCTCATCCACGATGGCCTGCTCGACCAGCGCGCGGATGTCTTCAAGCAGATCAATCTTGCCGGTCAGCTCACGCAGCATAGCCTGTCCGAACAGAGCAGCCTGCGTTTTGATCTCCGGCAGGCAAGAAATTGCCGCCGACAGCGCACGCAGATCACGGCAGTTTGCAGTGCCGTAGGCTACGCGCCCAATCAGGCGCTCCATATCGAACACCCGCTTGAGTGCGTCCGTCAATGCCGTGCGGGCAATTACATCGTCACACAATGCACCTACCGCCTGCTGACGGCGTGCAATATGCAGCGGATTATACAGCGGTTTTTCAATCCACTGACGAATCAGGCGCGAACCCATTGCCGTGCGCGTGTGGTCAAGCACCCACAGCAGCGTGCCCTTCTTCTCCTTGGTGCGCATAGTCTCGCAAAGCTCGAGATTGCGGCGTGCGATCAGGTCAAGCTCCATATACTGGCCTTGATGGTACACCTGCAGCTGATTCAGACTGGAAAGGCTGGCCTTCTGCGTCTGCTCGAGGTAATCCAGCAGACCGCCGAGGCACTGCACAGTGCACGGCAGGTCGGTCAGACCGGCAGCGTCAAAGTCCTGCACCTTGAAGTGCTCCTGAATGCGTTCCGCACTGCGCTGTGCCTCAAAGCACTCCTCCGGCATCGGCTCGATAAGCGCCTCCAGACGTTCCTTCAGAAAGGACTGAAGGCTGTCTGCAGAAATGGCTCCGCCGCCGACCAGCACTTCACGCGGCGCAAAGCGTCCGAACTCGCTGGTGATGTCATTCCAGTTATCCGAGCCGGTCGCGTACACCGAACCTGTCGTAATATCAGCAAAGCATACGCCGACAGAACCACCGGCTGCATATACGCAGCCGAGAAAGTTGTTCCGATTTTCATCCAGCATGGAGGCTTCCACGACCGTACCCGGTGTCACGCGTCGGATGATCTCGCGCTTGACCAGACCTTTTGCCTTTTTCGGGTCCTCCATCTGCTCACAGATCGCGATTTTGTAACCCTTCTGCACCAGCTTGGCAATATAGCCTTCCGCGCTGTGATACGGCACGCCGCACATCGGTGCACGTTCTCCCTGACCGCAGTCGCGGCCGGTCAGCGTCAGCTCCAGCTCGCGGGAGACCAGCTTGGCATCGTCAAAGAACATTTCGTAGAAATCGCCCAGACGGTAAAACAGAATATAATCTTTATTTTTGTTTTTGATCTCAAAATACTGCTGCATCATGGGCGTCAGTTCAGCCATGTTCTTACCTCTTTCTTATAATTTGTGTGCAAACAGACAGCGAAGCGAGGTTTTCTCGATCTCTGCCTCGATAAATTCACCGATTTTGATATCGTCACCGCGTACGCAGACAAGCAGGTTGCCCTCGGTACGGGCGGTAAACGGATATTCCGGTCCTTTGGCATTGCCGTCTACAAGCAGCCGCAGCTTTTTGCTCTGATACGCCGCCTGCTTTTCAGCAACGATTTCATCCTGCGCCTTGAGCAGTCGCTCGAAGCGGCGCTGCTTGTCCTGCTGTGTTGCGTTATCCTCATAAGAGGCCGCGGGCGTGCCCGCGCGGGGCGAATACAGAAACGTAAACAGCAGGTCAAAACGGGTGTCCTGCACCAGCTTTAAGGTGTCCTCAAAATTCTCTTCCGTTTCGCCCGGAAAACCAACAATAATATCGCTTGACAGCGTAATATCCGGCATTTTCGACCGTGCATCCGCAATCAGCGACTTGTAGTGCTCTGCCGTATAGCGGCGGTTCATACGGTGCAGAATCTCATCGCTGCCAGACTGGAACGGCAGGTGCAGCTGCTTTGCAACCTTATCGCACTCTGCCATAGCAGAAAACAGTTTGGGAGACGCGTCCTTCGGGTGGCTTGTCATAAACCGCAGCCAGAAATCGCCGGGCACGGCGTTGAGACGGCGCAAAAGATCGGCAAAATCCACGTCAATGCCAAGGTCCTTGCCGTAGGAGTTGACGTTCTGCCCGAGCAGAGTAATCTCCTTATAGCCTGCATCGACCAGCTCGCGCAGTTCCTTTTCGATCTCCTCCGGTCGGCGGCTGCGCTCTCTGCCTCGCACATACGGCACGATGCAGTAGGTGCAGAAGTTGTTGCAGCCATACATGATGGACAGCCACGCCTTCGCGCCCTTGGCACGCAGCACCGGCAGGCCTTCGGCAATATCGTCCTCGCCGCCGATGTCAAATACGCGTTTTTTCTCGGTCAGCACGCGGTACAGCAACGACGGAAATCGCCAGAGCGCATGCGTGCCGAACAGGAGATTTACCTGCGGATAGCTTTTCTTGATCTTCTCGACATTCTTCTCCTGCTGGGCCATGCAGCCGCACATTGCAATAACAATGTCCGGCCGCTCTTTTTTCAGGTGGCGGAGTGCGCCGATGTTGCCGAACGCACGATCCTCGGCATGCTCACGCACAGCACAGGTGTTGAAAAGAATAAAATCCGCCTCATCCGGTGTATCGGTCATTTCGTAGCCCATTTCGGACAGCATACCGCGGATACGCTCGGTATCCGCCTCGTTCTGTTGGCAGCCAAACGTATGCGTATAGGCTTTGGGACGCTTGTCCCCCAACAGGCGGGCTACCGCGTCAATATAGGTAAACTGCGACTGCAGTTGTTCTTCGGAAACATTCTGAGTTGCCATGAAACTCTCCTTTTATCGGAATGGAGTGCCGTCAGAAGTAAACACGTTCATGCGGTGGTACGCGCTGAACGGAATTTCGTACTGCGGCAGATACTGCCGGATGGCACGGGTCAGGTATTCCGGACTCATGTTGTTATTGCCGGCAGCGGTGGTGACAACAGCGGTCACCTCATCAGGACCATCGGTCACGGTCAGGTCGCGCATCAGCTCACGCATATTGACGACCTTTTCGCCTCTCTTGGAGCGTTTAACGATTTCGACCACCGGACGGCGGAACAGATCGCGCACGTCATCGGCAAAGCCTTGGGCGTACCGCCCTCAAAGCCCCAGGTGATGCGGTACTGCGACCATTCGATCGAACCGACCTTCATGCCGCCGTCGGCAAGCGGGTAAATCTCGATTGCACGCAGGCCCTCGGGAAATACGTCATTGAGCGCTTCCACCGCATTTTCCGGCACGGCTTCTGCCGTGATATTGAAATCCAGAAATTCGCACTCGCCGGAGTAGCCGGTCGAGAGCGGCAGCGCCACCGAAACATAGGCGTGCTGATTGAAGCCCTCGGTGAACCACAGCGGCATCTGGCAGCGTGCCATCGAACGCTGCATGGCGTGCATGAGATCAAGGTGGGAGATATACTTGGCGCGTCCCTCCTTGGCAAACTTCATTCTTGCCTTAAACATGGCACTTGCCTCCCTTCAGCAAAGCGCTTGCGCCGCAGCCGGCACACTGGTGCATACAGTCCGGCGTGATAGCCGCTTCGCGGGAACGCTCCCACTCACGCTTGAGGTGCTCTTTGCGCGTGCCGCAGCCGATGTGATCCCACGGGAACACCTCGTCCATCGGACGCTGACGGGATGCGTAGAACGCGGGATCCAGTCCGCAGTCGCGGAACGCCTGCATCCACTTGTCAAAGTCGAAGCACTGATCCCAGCCGTCCATCTTGCAGCCGCGCTGCCACGCCAGCAGAATCGCCTTGCCCTGGCGGCGGTCGCCGCGTGCAATAACGCCCTCGAGTACCGAGGTCTCGGCATCATGCCAGTTGTAGGTGACATTCTTGGTTTTCATGACCACCTTGAGATGCGCCTGCTTCTCGCGGAACTGCTCGAGCGTGTCCTGCGCGTCCCACTGGAACGGGGTCTGCGGCTTGGGCACAAAGCACGAAGCCGACGCTGTGATACGCACGCCGCGCGCACGGTTGGGCGTGTTCTCACGCCAGCAATAGGCGACCTTTTTGCAAATGTCGGAAATGCCGTCCAGATCCTCGTAGGTCTCGGTCGGCAGACCCATCATAAAGTACAGCTTGACATTATTCCAACCGCCCTGAAAGGCAATCTCGCAGGCATGGAGCACGTCCTCCTCGCGGATGTTCTTGTTGATAACATCGCGCAGGCGCTGCGTACCGGCCTCACATGCGAACGTCAGGCCGCTTTTGCGGGTTTTCTGTACGCGCTCCATCAGTTCGGCGGAAAAGCTGTCCGCACGAAGAGACGGCAGTGACAGACTGATATGACGCGGCTCACAATAGTCGAGCATACACTCGGTCAGACCGGACAGCTCACCGTAGTCGCTCGTAGACAGCGAGGACAGAGAGATTTCCTCGTAACCGGAGTTCTTGAGCACCGCCTGCGCCTGCTTGAGCAGCACTTCCTTGGACTTGGTACGCAGCGGACGATAAGTGTGACCGGCCTGACAGAATCGGCAGCCGCGTGGACAGCCGCGGAACAGCTCGATCATCGCACGGTCGAACACGATGTCGGTCGAAGGCACAACAAAGGACTCCGGATAGTACATGGTATCCAGATCCTTGACGATGCGCTTCTGCACGAGAGCCGGTGCACTGTGCGTCGGTGTGACGCTCTCGATTGTGCCGTCCTCGTGATACTTGACTTCGTACAGCGAAGGTACATACATGCCCTCGATCTGTGCTGCCGCAATCAGAAATTCCTGCTTAGACCAGCCTTCGCGCTTGGCCTTGCGGTACAGATCGGTAAATTCCAGCATGATCTCCTCGCCGTCGCCGATCATGAACAGGTCAACAAAGTCAGCCAGCGGCTCCGGATTGTAGGCACACGGACCGCCGCAGGCTACAATATGCTTGAGTTCGGTACGGTCCTTTGCCAGCACCGGAATACCGCCGAGATCCAGCATATTCAGAATGTTGGAAAACGACAGCTCGTACTGCAGCGTAAAAGCGATAATATCAAAGTCCGACAACGGGTCACCGCTCTCCAGACCGTACAGCGGCAGTCCTGCCTCGCGCATTTCAGCCTCCATGTCAATCCATGGCGCGCAGACGCGTTCGCACCAGATGCCCTTCTGATCGTTGAGCAGACCGTACAGGATACGCGAACCGAGGTGAGACATGGCAACCTCATAGGTATCCGGAAAACAGAACGCAAATCGTAGATCGATGTTCTTTTTATCTTTCATCACCGAGCCCCATTCACCGCCGACGTAGCGTGCCGGCTTCTGTACACGGGACAAAATGGCTTCCATCTTTTTATGCAAGACGTATTCCTCCATTTTCATTCATACAGATTATTGTATCATATCCTTCCGAAAAAAACCATACCGTTTTTGACCGTTTTCGCGCAGAAAGTACACGAAACAAAAATAAACGCGAAGGAAGCTTTTACACTTCCTTCGCGTTTTGCTTATTCCTCCGAAATTTCCGGCTTGCTGCCGAGCAGTCGGGTCGTATTGAACACGGTCAGCACCGTGAGTACAGCATCGACGATAACTGCCATCCACATCTGCGCCAGACCGATCAGCGCCAGTACAGCAAGCACCAGCTTGATGGCGGCCAGCAGTGTCAGATTCTGCATTGCAACTCCGTGTGTAGTCTTGCAGACCTGAACAGCCTCGCCGAGACCGCTCAGATCATTTGCGGTAATCAGTATATTCGCCGCATCCGCTGAATAGCGGGAGCCGCGCGTGCCCATTGCCACACCGACATCGGCCATCTTGAGCTGCTCGATATCGCTTACGCCGTCGCCGACATAGGCGGTCGTGCCGTCTGTCGGAATCGTGCGCATCATAAAGTCCAGCTTCGCTTGCTTTTCCTCGGGCATCAGGCCGCAGTGAACGGTGTCAATACCGGCGGCATTTGCAATTCGCTGAGTTGGTGTCTCAGCGTCACCGGTGATAAGCACCGTGCGCTCAACACCCTGATCCTTGATCTTTTTGATCGCGTCAGCAGCGGACGGACGAACCGTATCCTCCAATTCAATCACACCGATGTGCTCCCCTTCACAGGCGATGTAAACAACCGTGCCGTCAATATCCGGCAAGCCCTTGACACCGCGGGAGACCATCAGCTTGCGGTTGCCTACCAGCAGAACGTGATCACCGATACGGGCGCGCACGCCACGGCCCGGGAATTCCTCAAATTCCTCGATCTTTGGCAGTTTTTCCTGGCATGCACTTGCGATTGCGCGCGCAATCGGATGCTGTGAAAGCTGCTCAGCTGCTGCGGCAAGTGCCAGACAGTTCTTTTCGGAAAACTCTTGTGTGGGATAAATCTTTTTAATCTGCAGATTGCCGTTAGTCACTGTGCCGGTCTTGTTGAACACGACCAGACGCAGGTCTGCAGTCCGTTCCATCGCTTCGCTGCCCTTCATGTGAACGCCTTCACTCTCAAGTCGGCCGCCGCCGCATACAAAAGCAAGCGGGACAGCCAGCGCCAGTGCGGTCGGACAGCAGGCAATGAGAAGCGTCAGTCCGCGATATACCCAGCCGGTCATATCTGAACCGGGCATGAACAGCGGCGGAAGTGCGGCTGCCAGTACGGCAATGACGATCACAACCGGAACCAGACGCTTGGCATTACGCTGCGCACTGTTTTCCAACGCTGCCTTGTGTTCGGCGGCCGCATTCTGTACGCGACGAATCTGACGAACCGCGCAGTCTTCATAGCGCGAGATCACACGAATCAGCATCAGAGAGCCGTTATACCGGCTGCCTGCCAGCACACGCGTGTTCTTATCAACTGCCATCGGCACGTTTTCACCGGTAAGCACGCTGTCATCCACCGTGCCGTCTCCGCGAAGTACAACGCCGTCAATCGGTACGCGCTCACCCGAGTGTACCAGAACCAGCTCGCCCAGACGGATATCTGCCAGCGGAACCTGACGCTGTTCGCCCTTCATGTTGACGACCGTTGCCTTTTCCGGCATGAAATCATGCTGCTGCGGCAATGCCTGATAGGTGGATAATAGAACGATATCACCTGCAATTTTGCCAATCTCAAACAGGATGAGCACGATCGTTGCTTCTGCACGGCTGCCGAGCGCGAATGCGCCGATGGATGCCATTAGCACGAGCAGATATTCATCGAAAAACGAGCCGTGTGTCAGATTGGTCAGCACACGCGCTGCAATCGGCAGCGCTGTGATCAAAAACGCCAGCAGGCAGAGCGGCAATGCCGCGCTCGAATCTCCCATTGCGATTCCGGCCACAAGAACGATTGCCGCGGCAGCCAGCCGTGCGCCTATACTCTGCATATCCAGCCGTGTCATCGCTGATAGGTCACTTCAGCGCCTTCCTGTATACGGCGTGCATTTTCTCGCCGCAGACGGGTCTGCTCACGCCGACGCATTTTCGCCCGGTACTGTGCCTTCTGCACGAAATTCATACCGGTGGTATCGTCCGCGTCCTCCGGAGCTTCGATTACCGGCGGTTCCGGCTTCTTTTCCTCCGGCTTTTTTTCATCCTTTGGTTTAGGCTTCTCCTTAGGTGCGGATTTTGCCTGTTCCTTTTTCTCCGCCTTGTCCTTTTCATGGTTTTTAAGTTTTTCTTTTAGCTTCTGCAGCCTGTCCGGCTTTTCCTCTATGATAGGCTCGAATTCCGCTTCCTCTGATTGTTCTTCCTCAGGAAGCTCGTCCTCTATACCTTCGTCGTCAAATTCCGGTTCGTCCCAGTCGCCCTCGTCTTCGGTCTCATCCGGCGAATCTTCTTCTTCGTCAAATTCGTCTTCCGCATCTTCCGGCGATTCCTCAGCTGCGTCTGATTCCTCCGAGGGCTTTGCAGCCTCAGCTGCCGCCGCTTCCTCTGGCGGCGTTTCCGCCTTTGGAGATTCGCTTTCACTTTGGTGCGATGTATCAGCTTCCGGTTCAGTTTCCGGCTGCTCCGCATTCTTGTCCGGCGGCTCAGGCTCGCCGGGCGGCGCTGATTCTTCTTTTTCAGGCGGTTTTTTGTTCTCTTCGGGTTTAGGCTTTTCCGGAGCGGCAAACAGCTGCGCTACTGCCGAATTTTCCAGATCCGCTAAAATCGAATCGACCTGTGCTAAAATATCTTCCGCCGTTGTCTGGTCCTTCTTCTGTTCCGAATCAGGGCGGTTATTTTCGCTCATTCCGTTTATCCCTCCTGCACGTGCGCGATTCCCTGTGCCAAAATGGTCTGAATATGATCATCGCACAGCGCATAGTATACTGTTTTTCCGGTTTTTCGACTCTTGACCAACCGCGCCTGTTTCAAAAAACGAAGCTGATGCGATATTGCGGACTGGCTCATGTTCAGCAGCGACGCAATATCACAGACACACAGCTCCGCGGACACAAGCGCCGCCAGTATCCGCAAGCGGGTCTTGTCGGAAAACGCTTTGAAAAAATCTGATGCGGCTGTAGTGATCTCCTCTGCCGGCATTGCGCTGCGCGCTGCCATAACTGCGTCCGTATGGACGATATGCTCCTCGCAGCACTCCAGTTCTGCGTCTGTATGCTTTGCCGACAATTTGATCCCTCCCGCAATATGTGCATATCTATTCAATTTATGATAACATTCCAGTCCACTTCTGTCAAGATCGAGTCGAACACAAATGACAATTTTGCGTGCAAAAAAGTCCTGCAGGCCGGATATGGTCTGCAGGACTTGAACGTAATTTTTACTTTTCGGGCTGTTCGCGCTTCGGATCGGTCATAACCTCCTTGAATGAGGTTGCCAGACCCGCAAGGCTCTGAATCTCGCTCGGGATAATGATCTTAGTTGCCTTGCCGTCAGCGGCGCTGCTGAATGCCTCGAGGGATTTCAGCTTGATAACCTGCTCCGTCGGTGCCGCTTCATTCAGCAGATTGATGGAGTCTGCCAGTGCCTTCTGCACGGTAAGCAGCGCTTCCGCTTCACCTTCGGCCTCCTTGATCTTGGCAAGGCGATTTGCCTCTGCAGCAAGAACAGTTGCTTCCTTTTCGCCTTCAGCCACCAGAATCGCGGACTGCTTTTTACCTTCCGCTACCAGAATGGACTCACGGCGTTCGCGCTCGGCCTTCATCTGCTTCTCCATAGATTCCTGAATAGCAGCCGGCGGAATGATGTTCTTCAGCTCCACACGATTTACCTTAATGCCCCAGTCATCGGTCGCTTCATCGAGGATGGAGCGCATTTTGGTGTTGATGATATCGCGGCTGGTCAGCGTCTGGTCAAGTTCGAGATCACCGATGATGTTTCGCAGTGTGGTTGCAGTCAGATTTTCAATTGCCGCCATTGGGCTTTCGATACCGTATGCAAACAGCTTCGGGTCGGTGATCTGGAAGTACACGACCGTGTCGATCTGCATGGTTACGTTATCCTTGGTGATAACCGGCTGCGGCGGAAAATCGACTACCTGCTCCTTGAGGGTCACCTTGCGGGCAATGCGCTCAAACAGAGGCACCTTGAAATGCAGGCCGGTGCTCCATGTGTCACGGTAGGTACCGAGACGCTCGATAACATACGCCTTCGCCTGCGGCACGATCACGATATTGCTTGCAATGAACGCGATGAGCAGAACAATCAGCACAATCCAGATGATGGGTACAATAATATAATCCATGATAACGCTCCTTTACAGTTGGTTCGGTTTTACAATCGCCTTGACGCCGCGGATCTCCACAACCGTGACTCTTGTCCCGATTGCAATTTGCGCGTCAGTCATACTGCGGGCTGTCCAGATCTTTCCGTTGATTTTTACCGCACCGGTCTCCAGAACATTGTCAATCGGTTCGGTAACAACGGCCGTCTGTCCGATGATACGATCTGAGTTGGTCGCCTGCTGCCGGCTGCCGAGAAAACGGCGGCAGAGCGGACGCACCAGTACAAGCAGCAGCGCGGAGAACACGATGAACACAATCCACTGCCCCATCAGTCCGACCGAAAGGCTGGCTGCAATGAGTGCCGCGACACCGCCGGCAGCGAACCAGATGCCGCACAATGTAAGTGTAAACGCCTCTACCGCTACACTGATGATAATGACAGCCAGCCAGATATACAGGCTGTCAATTCCAAACATCATAAACTATCCCCTCCTTTGGCAACAGTATAGCATGTGCATGCGAAAAAGTACAGTAAAACCCGATCAAATTTCCGGCTAATCTTTGCATATTGCACAAAATGTCGAATAAAACAAAATCCGCTCGAACCGTGCAGTACAGTTCGAGCGGGAAATCTTCAAAAAATCAGCGGG
Source organism: Butyricicoccus sp. OF10-2 (assembly GCF_003481925.1). Taxonomy (NCBI): domain Bacteria; kingdom Bacillati; phylum Bacillota; class Clostridia; order Eubacteriales; family Butyricicoccaceae; genus Butyricicoccus; species Butyricicoccus sp. OF10-2. The sequence goes on from NZ_QUMC01000008.1 coordinate 78,302, forward strand.
TCATGCAGCGCGAGACGTATCAGCCAAATTGCGATATCCAGCACGATAGCGCTCCACAGCAGCATGCGCTCGAGGTTTTTGGAGCCGAAAAGTGGCTTTTTGCCAAACAGCGCGTACAAAACGACCGGCGGCAGCACGAAAACCATCGGGTGAAACCGCAATGCTGTACGAAAGTCCAGTCGGAGCAGAGCGGCAAGTGCGCGGCTCAGTCCGCAGCCGGGACACGGCACGCCGATCAAGTATTTGATCGGACAGTTCCAGCCGAACAGCAGCGCCGAGGCGTATGCCAGCGCACCCAGTATCAGCAGCACGAGCAGGCCGTTCAGACCGCGCCGAAAGCGCTCCGGCATCAGCCTTGTAGGTCTCGCGGAACTCGAGGAACTCGTCATAGGTGCATTCCTTGTCCAGAACGCCCTTTTCACGAATTTCGATAATACGGGTCGCGATGGTCTGCACGAACTCGTGGTCGTGGGAAGCAAACAGCACGGTGCCCTTGAAATCACGAACGCCGTTGTTGACTGCGGTGATGGATTCCAGATCGAGGTGGTTGGTCGGCTGGTCGATGACGAGCACGTTCGAGCCGAACAGCATCATGCGCGCCAGCATCAGGCGAACCTTCTCACCGCCGGACAGTACGCGAACCGGCTTGTAAACATCGTCGCCGGAGAACAGCATACGGCCGAGGAAGCCGCGCAGCGTGGATTCCAGTGTATCCGTGCGGGAATACGGTGCGATCCAGTCGAGCATGTTTTCCTCGTGGCCCTCGAAGAACTCGTTGTTGTCCTTCGGGAAATAGCTCTGCGAGGTGGTAACGCCCCACTTGAAGCTGCCCTCATCCGGTTTCATCTCGCCCATAAGAATCTGGAACAGCGTAGTCATTGCCAGCTCGTTATCCGAGATGAACGCAATCTTGTCACCGCGGCGCACGATGAAAGATACGTTGTCGAGCACCTTCTCGCCGTCGATGGTCTTGGAGATGCCGCGCACCTCGAGAATATCCTTGCCTGCCTCACGGTCCGCGTCAAACGCTACCCACGGGTAACGGCGGGACGAAGCCGGCATTTCCTCGACGGACAGCTTGTCGATCAGCTTGCGGCGGCTGGTCGCCTGACGGGACTTGGACTTGTTTGCCGCAAAACGCTGAATGAAGTTCTGCAGTTCCTTGATCTTTTCCTCGTTCTTGCGGTTCTGATCCTTGATCATGCGCTGAACCAGCTGAGAGGACTCATACCAGAACTCGTAGTTGCCGACATACAGCTTGATCTTGCCGTAATCGATATCAACGATATGGGTACATACATTGTTCAGGAAGTGACGGTCATGCGATACAACGAGGACGGTGCCCTCAAAATCGGCAAGGAAGTCCTCCAGCCAGCGGACTGCCTGAATATCCAGATGGTTGGTAGGCTCGTCCAGCAGCAGGATATCCGGCTTGCCGAACAGTGCACGCGCCAGCAGCACCTTGACCTTCTCGACGTCACCGAGGTTCTTCATCTCGGTGTACAGGATGGCATCTGCATCCAGACCCAGACCGTTCAGCAGCTGGCTGGCCTCGGTCTCGGCGTCCCAACCGCCCATTTCAGCAAACTCGGACTCCAGCTCGGCAGCCTTGTTGCCATCCTCCTCGGTGAACGGGTCCTTCATATAGAGCGCATCCTTTTCGCGCATGACCTCGAGCAGACGCTCGTTGCCGCCGAGAACCGTGTTGAGCACGGTCTCCTCGTTGAAGGCGAAGTGGTCCTGCTTGAGTACGCTCATACGGGTCTTGGGCGCAATCGAAACCGTGCCGGTGGACGGGTCCAGATCGCCGGACAGAATGCGCAGGAAGGTAGACTTGCCTGCACCGTTTGCACCGATAACACCGTAGCAGTTGCCCTGGGTGAATTTCAGGTTTACATCTTTGAACAGCGGCTCGCCGCTGAAGTTTAAGCTAAGATCGCTGATATTGATCATGAAAGAGATTCCTCCCGCATTATTTTTCAATTAGAATCAGTATACCACACAAACCGCTGTTTTCACAGATAATTTACAGGTGCAGCCGCATTTTTGTTCATGTTGTCTTGAAACAGCACCGAGAATGCTATATACTATATTTATAAATATCAATCCCTATTTGTTTCAGGAGGTTTTTCCTATGTCTAACCTGATGGAAGTTATCAAGTCCCGCCGCTCTACGCGCGCGTTCAAGTCCGAGCTGCCGCCGAAGGATCAGATCATGCAGATTGTTGAAGCTGCTGAATGGGCGCCTTCCGGCATGGGCAAGTACCTGTGGCACTTTACCGTGATTTACAATGCAGAGAAGTCGCTCAAGCTGGCTCGTGCCGTTGCTGAGGCAGACAATCGCGGTCCGGAGTATAATTCTACGGTGCACCGGTCAACATTATCATTTCCTACAAGCGGGATGAGCACCACGCTCTGGTAGACGGCGCTGCTGCAATGGAGAATCTGCTGCTGATGGCTACTGAGCTTGGCCTCGGCTCCTGCTGGATCAACCAGCTGCGCGAGACCTGCGACGTGCCCGAGGTTCGTGCACTGTTGACCGAGTACGGCGTACCGGAGGACCACATCGTTGTCTGCTCCGCTGCAATCGGCTACATCGAGAAGGAAACGCCGGCAAAGCCGCGTCATGAGGGTCTGGTTTCGATTACCGAATAATCGAAACAATGGAAAACCCAGAATAGAAAATGCCAAATACCTTAATTTTCAATTCTCCATTATCCGTTTTCAATTCATTAGCGACGAAAGGAGCTAATATCATGGATGAGAAGATTGCTAAACTGAGAGAGTGGATCGACGGCAGCGACAATATCGTCTTTTTCGGCGGTGCGGGCGTATCGACCGAGAGCGGCATTCCGGATTTCCGCTCGGTGGACGGTCTATACAACCAGCAGTACAAGTACCCGCCGGAGACCATTCTCAGCCACACGTTCTTTTTGAGCGAAACCGAGGAGTTTTACCGCTTCTATCGGGCGAAAATGCTGGCGCTCGATGCAAAGCCGAACGCGGCTCACCTCAAGCTGGCCGAGTGGGAACGCGAGGGCAAGTGTCGTGCCGTTGTAACGCAGAACATCGACGGTCTGCACCAGAAGGCAGGCTCGAAGGAAGTGCTTGAGCTGCACGGCTCGGTGCTGCGAAACTATTGCATGCGCTGCCGCAAGCCATATCCGGTTGAGTCCATCGCCAAGAGCACCGGCATTCCGAAATGCTCGTGCGGCGGCATTATCAAGCCGGATGTCGTGCTGTACGAGGAAGGTCTGGACAGCTGCACGATCAACAAGAGCGTGGACTACATCTCCAAGGCGGATATCCTGATCATCGGCGGTACGTCGCTAGCGGTATATCCGGCGGCCGGCCTGATCGACTATTACCGCGGCAATAAGCTGGTTCTGGTCAACAAGTCCCCCACTCCTGCGGATCGCCGTGCTGATCTGGTCATTCATGCGCCAATCGGTGAGGTTTTCTCCCAGCTGTAACGTTAAAATGTATGAAACTCCCCTTTTCGGTTATACTGAATGCAAACTGAAAGGGGAGTTTTTCTATGCTTATCGACAAAATCGCACTGATACTGATGATTATCGGCGGTCTGAACTGGGGACTGATCGGCATTTTCAAGCTCGATCTGGTCGCGCTGCTGTGCGGCGGACAGACCGGCGCCATCAGCCGCATCGTCTACACTCTGGTCGGACTGGCGGCAGCATGGTGTATCTCGCTGCTCTTCCGACAGGATGACACCACACAGCAGCCGAAAAGTTGAATAAAAAGCAAAGCCCGCCGGGAACGGCGGGCTTTGCTTATCAAATTGTAAGAGGTAAATAGGAATACGCGATACTTTGCTTAGTTGAATGCCTGCTCGAGATCAGCCAGAATATCGTTGATATTCTCAGTGCCGATGGACAGACGGATGGTGCCCTGATGGATACCCTGATCCTCCAGCTCCTCTGCGGTCAGCTGCGAGTGAGTGGTGGTTGCCGGATGGATGACCAGGCTCTTAACGTCAGCAACGTTTGCCAGCAGAGAGAAGATCTGCAGCTTGTCGATAAACTTGAATGCTGCTTCCTTGCCGCCCTTGATATCAAAGGTGAAGATGGACGCACCGCCGTTCGGGAAGTACTTCTCGTACAGTGCATGGTCCGGATGATTCGGCAGAGACGGATGGTTTACATGCTCAACCTGCGGGTGATTGGTCAGGAACTCAACGACCTTCTTGGTGTTCTCAACATGACGCTCGATACGCAGAGACAGAGTCTCAGTGCCCTGCAGCAGCAAAAATGCGTTGAACGGAGAAATGGTAGCACCAGTATCACGCAGCAGGATAGCGCGGATGTAGGTTACGAAAGCAGCAGGACCAACTGCATCTGCAAAAGAGATGCCGTGATAACTCGGGTTCGGCTCAGCAATCGGTGCATATTTGCCGGATGCCTTCCAGTCGAACTTGCCGGAATCAACGATGATACCACCGAGGGTCGTGCCGTGACCGCCGATGAACTTGGTAGCAGAGTGAACAACGATATCAGCACCGTACTCGATCGGGCGGATGAGGTACGGAGTGCCGAAGGTGTTGTCAATTACGAGCGGCAGGCCGTGCTTGTGCGCAATCTTTGCAATAGCCTCGATATCCGGAATATCGGAATTCGGGTTGCCGAGAGTCTCGATGTAAACAGCCTTAGTGTTGTCCTTGATAGCACCTTCCAGCTCTTCCAGATTGTGTGCATCAACGAAGGTGGTCTCAACGCCGAACTGCGGCAGAGTGTGTGCCAGCAGGTTATAGCCGCCGCCGTAGATGGTCTTCTGTGCTACGATGTGGTCGCCGGCCTGAGCAAGTGCCTGAATGGTGTAAGTGATCGCTGCGGCACCGGAAGCGGTAGCCAGAGCAGCAACACCACCCTCGAGTGCTGCAATGCGCTTCTCGAACACATCCTGCGTAGAATTGGTCAGACGACCGTAGATATTGCCTGCGTCAGCCAGACCGAAACGGTCAGCCGCGTGCTGACTGTCATGGAAAACATAGGAAGTGGTCTGGTAGATCGGAACTGCACGAGAATCGGTAACCGGATCAGCGGTCTCCTGACCGATGTGCAGCTGCTTGGTTTCAAAGGACCAGTTTTCGGTATTCTTGATAGTTGCCATGATAATAATCTCCTTTTTATATACATGTTTGAAGTGATTGATTCGTTTCGTGTACTAAAAAGAAGGATCACATTCGCCCAAATCGGAAATTCGAGCGGAGCAGCTTTTCAAAGTAGTATCGCATAACCGCGTCTCCTAAATTCATATTATTTCACTGGGATTGCTATGATTATACTAAACTCCCCCTCTTCTGTCAACCCTTTCCGACAAACTTTTTTCATTCCGGCAGAGTGCCCAATTTCCGATGGCTCAATCCCTATATTTCCAATAGGTTTTGGGTAGTGTTTTCTGTTCTCCATCCAAATAAAAGAAAACCGCCGCACAGGGATTGTGCAGCGGTTTTGATGATCAATGTTCAGCAGCGAAAAAATCAGAACTCGATCTTCTTTGCGATATAAGCAGCAACTTCCTCGATCTTGATGCGCTCCTGCTCCATAGTGTCGCGGTCACGAACGGTTACGCAGCCGTCCTGCTCGGTCTCGAAATCGACGGTTACGCAGTACGGTGTACCGATCTCGTCCTCACGGCGATAGCGCTTACCGATAGAGCCTGCATCGTCAAAATCAACAGAGAACTGCTTAGCCAGCTCCTGCCAGATCGGCATAGCCTTGTCGGTCAGCTTCTTGGACAGCGGCAGTACAGCAGCCTTGAACGGTGCCAGAGCCGGATGCAGACGCAGAACAGTACGAACATCGTCCTTGCCGTTCTTGTCCTGACCTACAACTTCCTCGTCGTAAGCGTCGCACAGGAAGGCCAGTGCAACACGGTCAGCACCAAGCGAAGGCTCGATAACATACGGAATATACTTCTCATTTGCTTCCTGATCGAAGTATTCCATCGAAACACCCGAGGTGTTCTGATGCTGGGTCAGGTCGAAATTGGTGCGGTCGGCAATGCCCCACAGCTCGCCCCAGCCAAACGGGAACATAAACTCGATATCGGTGGTAGCGTTGGAGTAGTGAGACAGCTCCTCCGGATCGTGGTCGCGCAGACGCAGGTTCTCGTCCTTCATGCCGAGAGACAGCAGGAAGTTGTGGCAGTAATCCTTCCAGTACTTGAACCACTCAAGGTCGGTGCCCGGCTTGCAGAAGAACTCCAGTTCCATCTGCTCAAACTCGCGGGTACGGAAGGTGAAGTTGCCCGGAGTAATCTCGTTGCGGAAGGACTTGCCTACCTGACCAACGCCGAACGGAATCTTCTTACGGGTGGTGCGCTGGATATTCTGGAAGTTTACGAAGATGCCCTGTGCGGTCTCCGGACGCAGATACAGCTCGTTCTTCGCGTTCTCGGTAACGCCCTGGAAGGTCTTGAACATCAGATTGAACTGACGGATGTCGGTCCAGTTGTGCTTGCCGCAGGTCGGGCATGCGATCTCATGCTCGTCGATGAATGCCTTCATCTCAGCCTGGCTGAGCGCGTCAACACTCTTGCCGAGATCGTAGTTATTCTCAGCACACCAGTCCTCAATTACCTTATCGGCACGAAAACGCTCCTTGCACTCCTTGCAGTCCATCAGCGGGTCAGAGAATCCGCCAACGTGACCGGAAGCAACCCAGGTCATCGGGTTCATCAGGATCGCGGAGTCAAGACCTACATTGTACTGGCTCTCCTGCACAAATTTCTTGCGCCATGCTGCCTTGACGTTGTTCTTGAACTCAACGCCGAGCGGACCGTAGTCCCAGGTGTTTGCAAGACCGCCGTAAATCTCCGAGCCGGAGTATACGAAGCCGCGACCCTTGCAGAGCGCTACGATCTTTTCCATTGTTTTTTCGCTGTTTTTCATGTTAAATTCTCCTTTTGGCACAGCTGGCTGCTGCACGCGGTTTTTGCTTTGCACCCGAAAAAAGTGCTTGACATGAAATTATTCTACCGTTATAATTAATAATTGTCAAGGGTAGTTTAGTGAATTAAACGAATAGAGTTTGGTTTGATCGGTAAATTGCTTGCAAAAAGTTGACATTTGGGCGATTAGCGCAGTTAAAAGCGGTGCGGAAAGCAGTCCCCGTCTTCCCTGTTCAGTTGAGTTTGGTCAAAACACTTTTCTTGACAACATATATTCGGGCTTGTAGCTCAGTTTGGGAGAGCGTTCGGTTCGCATCCGAGAGGTCGAGGGTTCGATCCCCTTCAAGTCCACCATAATGCGAAGATACAAACTTTTTTCATAGTTCGGAATGTTTTCGCATTAACCATCAGAATAGAGCACACCTGATTGCGGGTGTGCTCTTTTTCTTTGCCCTCCTCTCTGTTATAATAAAAATATAGGATTGGAGGAAATATGAATGGCTTCAAGAAAAATTCTGGTCGGTGAAAAATACTTACACTTTAAGAACAAGCTGTATCAGGTACTCACTATCGCCACGCACACGGAAACCGGTGAATCGCTGGTGATCTATCAGGCGCTCTACGGCGACTTCAAAATCTACGCGCGGCCGTATGATATGTTCGCCTCCGAGGTGGATCACAAGAAGTACCCTGATGTTACGCAGCGTTTCCGCTTTGCTCATGTAATCTTTGACGGAGATACGCCGAAGGCAACTGAATAAAAACAGCCCCTCCGAGAGCCGGTATCAAACCAGTTCCCAGAGGGGTTTCTCTTTATTTCCCCATCGCCTCCGCCAGCTTCTTCACGAGGTCCTCACCGTACTGATTGATACCGCAGCAAATACTCGACGGTCTGCTCCTCCAGACCGGCAAGCTCCTGCACAGTGACGCTCAGCAGCTTGCGAATCGGGTCATACCCGATCATAAAGCCTGCCCGTTCCAACGACCGCAGTTTGATGTAGTTCACCTCATTCTCGGTAATGCACTCGCGTGTACGGGATTTCGGTTGCCTCGTAGATCTTGTCGTGCATGCGGAAAACCTGCAAGACCCATTCCTCGCCCGCAAGCCACGCAACCACACGCGCCTCGATAGCGGAAATGTCCGCGTCCACGAATTTGTAGCCAGGCTTGGGCACCAGTGCCGTCCGCACCAACTGCGAAAACGTACCGGGGTACGCTGCCGTACAGCATTTGCACGGCTGCCGAGCGGTTCGCCATCGCGGGTCTTGCACACGTTGCCCAGACCACAGCCGACACCGCGGTTGCCGGAAGCGTCATACGGGAAGAAGTTGACGGTCACGCGGGCATACATACCAGAGTAAACGTCGGTCGGCAGCAGGTCGGCATGGACGGTGGAAATATGCACGCACTGCGGCTTCTGCTTGTAACCCAGTGTCCCTTGCACTCCAGGACGAACGGCTCACCGGACGGACGGATGCCGTCGCCGCCGTAGATGACCGGATAGCGTATCTGCGGACGGTTGCCCTTCCACAGGTTCTTGACGCCGTATCCCACAGAGCGGCCAGCTGCTCGAGCTGCTCCTCCGTCCAGCAGAAGTAAAGACGCTTGCTCGGCTTGATGCCGCAGCTGTGCTTCTCGACTGCAGCCAGATTGGCTGCAAAGTTGTTGTTTTGCATTGAATCTTCTCCTTTCTTGTGCATTTTATCGTACAATGCCAATACGCCGCTTGACGATGTCGGTTGCAACGTCGCCAAGATAGTACGTCACGCGATGCTCGCCGGACGCTCTCGGTGCGCCGATTATGCGCTTGGCTTTGTGTTTGTCGGTAAAACCGTAGATTTTTACGACTTGCTCCAGTGTCAGCAATACCATGTTCGAATACATCCGCATCAGGTCGTTCTTGCCCCCTAACGGAGTTCCTGATTGGTTCAGGCGTTTATGTTTTACACCTCCTTGTGTGATTTATAATCACGCAGGTGGTACACTAATCACAACCAATCGAATGTTTGATATAAAGTAAGGATGTTTGTTCTGACATTATGAGGAAGAATCAAAAGAGAAAATGGTCGAAGTTCCCAACACCTATCTCAAGGGCCGCAAGCCGGAGGATTTCTGCGCTATGCATGTCCGAGGTGACAGTATGTATCCTGATTTCCGTGATGGTGATATCGTGCTGGTGCTCAAGCAGAACACCATGAACCACAGCGGCGAAATCGGAATCATCAGCTATGGCGATGACGAAATGACCATCAAACGCATCAACTACGCTCAGAGCGAGGATTGGCTGGAGCTTGCACCCCTGAACCCCGTCTTACCCGCCCAGACGGATCGAGGGCACCGACCCGGAAAGATACCGTATTATCGGTATCCCGCGCGTACTGATACGCGCGTTCTAAATATAAAAATTACGTCCACCGGCTGCAACCGATGAGCGTTAGCGAGTGCATTCTACCCTCTTATTTTACAACCAAAGATGTTTTACAATAAAAACAAACACATTAGACGGATGTTTCCGCAAAACGTTTAGCTATAATGACAAGCGGTACTCCGTCCGGGTAAAGACCGCGCGCGATCTCTGGCACAAGGTCGAGGAAAAGAGTAGCGGCTATCTTTTTACGCAGCCGACTACCGGCAGACCGCACACCGAAACGTCCACGAAGCAGATGTGGCGCTCGTTCAAGCAAGCGCTTGATCTCGATATGGGTGCACAGATGGTACACGGCGTGATCGCCCCGGAAACGTCCGTCGTGGCTGACGATCTCACGCCGTACTGCCTGCGGCATACATACGCGACTGATTTGCAGTCCGCCGACGTGCCGATCAACGTTGCAAAGGACTTTCTGGGGCACAAGTCGATTGCCATGACGTCGCATATTTATACGCACCTCTCCGATGAAGCGTTCACGAACGCCTCGCTAAAGGTGCTCAGTTTTGCGACAGAGAGCAGGAAGAAAACACAGAAAAAAGTCGTCTCTATCCGTTGATTTTTGCTCCCACACTTAGTCCCACATCCTGCACCCGTAAAAACCCCAAAAAAACCGCATTCACACAAAAAACGGAAAAAGCGCCGCTTCCCTTGCGGCGCTGTAAAAAAGTTCAAATAAACAGAGAAAAAGCTCCCAAACCACAATGTTTAGGAGCTTTTCGTTTGGTGGAAGTTAACGGGCTCGAACCGCTGACCCTCTGCTTGTAAGGCAGATGCTCTCCCAGCTGAGCTAAACTTCCATCGGGTCGTTGTTGTCGTTGTCTCATCCCTGACGACTTGTTTAGTATATAACAGAATCACGAATCTGTCAACACATTTTCTGAAAAAACTCCAAAAAATTTTTAGACCCGAAAATTTACACCGCGCACAGCGTTCTCCGGCATGCGCGGTGCAATGTATTATTGTTCCATCTTTTCACAGAACCGCATCAGCATTGCCGCAGCCTGTGCGCGGGTGGCATTCCCCTGTGGATTCAGTCTGCCGTGCGAGCCGTTGACGATTCCGTTCGCCGCCGCCCATCGCATGGCATCGGCCGCATAAGCGCTGACGGTATCCGCATCCGCAAAGGCATCCAGTGTGCCACTGGCTTCGGGAGCATCCGCATAGCGGTACAGCATGGTGACGAGCTGCTCTCGTGTAATTCCAGCCTCCGGCGCGCGGCCATCCGAAATGCCTGCCGACTGCGCCCACGCCATACCCTTCTCGTACCAGCTTGCACCGCCGGTCGTATCCGCACCCGCGTACCGTGCGAGAATTGTCATCAGCATACCGCGCGTGGTCGTGCCATCCGGCGAGAACGCATCCGTACCTGTACCGCTCATCAGACCCTTTTCCACAACACAGTGCACGGCATCGGCGTACCACTCGGTTGGCTTGACGTCATCGAAGCTCACATTTTGAGCAGGCTGTCTCTCGAAAATAGGCGTAAGCGTGACATTGCACGCAGGCATGACGAATGTAAACCGACCGTCCTTCTCCGTCACTGCGACCGGCTTGCCGCTCTGGTCTGTAACCGCGATTGTTTTGAGAGCATAGCCTTCCTTTGGCACAGCTTTAATCATCACTGTGCTGCCTTTGGCTGCGTTTTTCGGCGTGATCGAGACCTCGCCGTGCTCACTCTTAGCCGCAGTCACCGCACCGGTCGGCGTGCGGACCGGACCGCCGCCACCACTGCCGCTCGTTCCTCCACTCTGCTGAGCGGTGAACACCGGTGCTGCAGTCTGCGTGCCGTTCAGTTTAGTAAGTGCTTCCTCTGTCAGCGTCGTGTACGTTTTATCACCGATTTTCCACCCGTCAAACGTGTATCCGCGCTTGCCGTCGGTCGGAAACGCCGTTCCGATATCTCCCGCGCCATAAACGTTGGTCTGCGCACTGCTGTCCGCAAACACGAACGTGATCTCCGCGCGGCGCACGTCCACTGCAGAACGGTCGATCGTGTACGTCACGCCATAGGTGGTCAGCGTATCGCCCGCGGCCACGGCATCCGGCGCAGAAACCGTGATCGGCTCGGTCGCAAAGCCAGTCAGTCGAATCGTCAGACCATCGATTACGGCAGTAACGGTACTCGGCGTGACAGCTGCCGTCTCGAGCGCCTTCTTAATCTGAAACGAGAAGGTTTGTGTCTCGGGCAGCACATAGTTGCCCGCCTTTCCGCCTGCCAAAGCAGCCGCGCGTGCGGTGTACGACCCGGTTTCGGTCCGGCTGCCGTCCTCGATTATGACAGTAAGCGCATCTCCGTTCACCGCGCCAATCGCTTCTGCCGTGACCAACTTCGGCGTACCATCATAATAGAAAATACTCTCGCCGTTCCATTTTATCTCAACAGGCTTCGGCTGTACGTTCAACACGCCGTTTTCATATGTAATTTTGTAATTTTCAGCTTTTGCAGCCATCGGAATAATCGTGTAAGTTCCAATATCGCTAAACTGTGCATAGTCAAACGCATAGTTCAGACCCGAAAGCACGTTTTCGTTCTCATTGTTCACGAATCCATTGATTTCCGCACCATTATCACTTAACGTTTCTCCATAGGTTATGGTTTTACCCTTAGCACGAATACACAGCGGCGCTTTTTCAATATGAAACCGAACCGCTTGCGAGGTTGCGGAAGCCGTACTGCTCGTTTCCGGTGCATACGCTTCCACCCAGTAAGTTCCAGCGTTGATCGGTGCACCGTCCAGTTGATTGCTTTTTGCGCCGTTGCTGTCGGCGTAGTAGCGATACGTCGGCGCGGACGTGCCCGAGCAGGTCATATTGCTCTCGCTGTACGGCAGACCGGTATAGACTGCATTCTTCGCGCTTACAATAAGTTCGACCGTTTTCGGCAGGATTTTACCCCTTACAGTGCAGTTTTCGTCCTCTAACGTGTAATTTTTATTCGTAAGTGTAACTGTAACCGTCACATTCCATTCGCCGGCTTCGGCAGATGCATACCGTGTCGAGAGCGTGTAATCCGTGCCCTCGCTCAGTGCCGCGCCTTCCGGAAGATTGCTGAACGCCAGACCGCTAATCCGTGCATCATCATCGCGTCCGTTGCATGTCTTGTCCGCGACTTTCAGCGCTGTTGTATTCAAGTAAATTATGCGCTTATTGATTGTAAAACTGCCGATATTCACCCGTTTAACTGCAGAAAAGTTTTCACTCGATGCAATCTCGACCGTCACGTTGTAAGTTCCGGCACGAACCGGCAAAGCTGTGCTGTCGTTGTACCAAACTGTGACCTCGCCAACGCCTGTTCTCGTCCACACCGACGCCTCACGCGGCTTGCCGTCGTATATTGAAGCCGCAGGCAGCGCAACCTTGTAATCTGCGTCCTTTTCCGGTATTTTCTGCGTGATTTGGAACGTTTCCTCAACTTTTCCGGTGTAATTACCCTTGCCGGTAATTGTCACCGTTCCTGCACCGCAGTCTCTGTTATTGGTGTAAGAAAGTTCGTAATCTACGTTGATTTTCAACGTTTTATTGCCTATTGCGATGATTGGCTTGGGATTATGCTCGACTCCGTCATACACATACTCGGTCTGCTTCATATCAATCTGCGCGTCTGCAATATCCCGCGGAATAACTTTCAGCGTACCATTGGCATAGCTGATTGCGTAATTTTTCGTCTTATCTGTACCGTTTCCGCATATTTTTGCATTATGTGGTACATTTTCTGCATTTCCTGCATTCGTCTGCGTGCCGGAAACCTTCACCTCGATGATTTTGTCGCCGGACACCAGTTTGCCTGCTGTGTAGCCATCTTTCACCAGAGGTTCGCCATCGTACACTTTCTCTGCGCTTTCCGCCGTAATTATCAGCGGTTTCGGCTGAATTTCTGCAGAAAACTCCTCGCTTTCCACGGTGTACTTGCTGTCTTCCGACATAAATTTGAGCCGATATTTGTCCCCGACATTCGGGACGGTTTCACCGTTTACGACCTCGAATGTGCCGGAAAGGTCTGCGCCGTTCATCGTTGCGCTGCAGCCGGAAACATCAACCATTTCATTCCAGGTCTGGCCGTATGTGCCCTTAGCCGACGTAATCCAGTCTATAATCGGTGTTTCTTCTTTAGAACCTTCTTCCGAGATTAAAACAATCTCGAGTTCGTCAGATAAACCATTACACTCGGCTTTCATATGATATGTTTGCCCTGCTTTTGCATTACAAGTAACAATCATGTCCCAGTGCACATCTATTTCGTTTGTCTGCTTATTTAGTTCTTCTTCTCTACGAAATGTGACACCATTATCCGTGTTTTCGTCCACTATTGTTTTATCTTCTGCATGCAATGAAATATTGCATTTTGCTTCTTGGTTGACCGTCAGATCCTGGAAAAGTGCATCCGCCGTATACATATCCTTGTATGGCTCATCACCAGTTGGAATCGAAACAGTAATCGACTTTTCAACTACAGGTGTACCATTTCGATTGATTCGGATTGATGTAGTTGGTCGAGCCTTTCTACATATCCGTTCCGGATAAACCGCATTCTGATAAGTGCCGTCGGCCGCTCCCGCAGGAACGACTACCATGCCGAGCGCCATCGAGAGCGCCAAGACCGCCGAAAATGCCGTTTTAAGACGTTTCACGTTTTCCTCCTGACCCGCAAGCTGGTATTTGACGATTGCGTGCGCTTCGTTCACTGCACTCTGCACAATTTTTCGCAGAGAACACATATATTTTTATTCAGCTTACCATGAGGTTTCATATGCGTCAATGTTTTAATCGACAAAATTCGACATGTAATATTCAGCATTTTCCATAAAGGCACAGCCAGTCGTTAGTCTGTTTCTTCGTGTCTACTCCACCTATACAGTGAGCCCTTCATCGGCAGAATATTCATATTTGCATATTTATGTTATTATCTTAAAAACGACTACTAATTCTCTATTATGTCATTTCCATACATACTGTATGATGTTTTTCGTTTAATGACTATGCGTTCATTTATCCGTATTTCGCATAAATATCCTATAAGTGCAAAAACACTGTGAAGCTTTCCACAGAGCTGCGCCGTTGATGAGCAATAATAAGACGAAAAACACGAGCGCTGTATATTTACTCTGGAAGTAGACCAGTCCTCGGCGTATTCCATGAGATACGTTGTCACCAGGCGAACATAAGAACTTTCATTCGGAAAGATTCCAACCACGCTGGTACGTCTGTGGATTTCACGATTCAATCTTTCAATCATGTTGGAAGATGAGATTTTTCGCGCGTCCAGCATGGGGAATGTATAGAAGGCCAGAGAATCTTCCAATCCATCTTCAAGGCACTGAACCGCTTTCGGCAAGCGCTTGGCATAGGAGTCGATCACATCATATGCGCGATAATATCTCTGCGGCTATTTTCGTCCACACCGCACACGATAAGCACCGCCATGCTGATAATTCTGCCATCTACACGAACTTTTTCATACAGTGCGTCCACCCAAAGAACCGAGTACACCGTATCGGAAGAGAGCGATTACGGAACTCCTCGACCTACTCATTCAGTCCTTTTGTCATCTCGCTGATCTGGCTTCTGGATAGATTTTCGATGCCGAGGCTATGTGCCAGCTTCTCCATTTTTTCGAGTGGAAACGCCCTGCACGAAGGCTTCCTGCACTACCTGTACGAGCATCTCTTCACTGCGCTTGCGCTCTGTGACGAAGAACGGAATGTAGCCGCCCTGACGAACCTTGTGCACCATGAGGTACATCGTGCCCATTCGGGTATCCAGACGGCGAGGACGATAACCGCTGCGGTAGTCGCTTCTTCCGTCCGTGCGCTGACTTTTCTCTGCGCCCAGTTGCTGATCGACCTCGGCCTACATCAGCTCTGTGCACAGCCATTCCAGCATACTCAGCATCGGATCCGGCTGCGTCACACATTGCAGTAGCAATTCTGTCAGATTTGTGGTATTCTTTTTGTGAGCCATTAGGGTCTCTCCTTTACATCATGATTTTTTCGACAACTATCATTTTACAGGAGCCCTGATGGCTTGTCTATTTTCTGTTTGCTTTTGCGAACTTGATTATACGCTATCAACCAAACAGCCATATATGGCGGATGCAGGAGCAAAAATATAGCAATCCATAGCAGAAAGGGTACAAAACAATAGCATAGGACCACACAAAAATATAAAAAGCGGGGTAATGTCAATGGACGATAACTTGAATCTGTTTTCTTTGGTAGACGAAGAAGAAAAATCGGCACCAAACAAAAAGCGAGGCAGCAAACTTGACGTAGTGGAGATGGGGTACAAGCAGGCGCACACTGTCACATGGCAGGAGTTGTTTGAGGGATTTGATACCATTCACGCCATTACATTTTCCTCCGGCCTGAATTTTGTGTATCAGCTGCTGGATATGTTCGATCATGCGGAGATTATCTTTGGCTGTGAGCATATCCTTTCCTCGTCCATGAATCAGATTATTGCTTATCAAGATAAGCTGATCGAGCGAATGCGCGAGCAGTCAAGTGAAAAAATGAATGATCTGCTTGCCCGTATGGATAAGGGAGAAGTTCGGTTTTATGTATCCCGCGGTACGGTTTCCCACGAAAAACTGTATCTGTTGGAGGCGGCAGATGGCCGAAAGCGCGTTATCACAGGTTCGGCCAATATGTCTTATCATGCGTTCGGCGGTATGCAGCGAGAAAATATCTGCTTTGTTGATGGCGATGAAGCGTATGATTGGTATTACAGTGTGTTTCAAAGTCTGCTCGAGGAAAGCTCGGATGAGATCACCATGAAAGCGCTGCAATATGCAGATGCGGGCGAAAATATTGATGAACTGCCCATTGCCGGCACAATCAAGGCGAATAAGGTCTTTGTGATCGAGCCGACAGAGACAACTGCGGATGATGCGTCAGAAGTCAAATTTATTCTGGATGTACATAATCTGGCGGATAAACTGAAGCCGTATATGCCTAAGCAGGATAAGAAAACAAGTAAACAGGGAAAAACGATCATTTCGGCGGCACAAATCGTCAAGCTGCGGCGGCAAATCCAAAATGAGAAGATTAAAGAAAAAGAACTGAGAAGTGAATACCCGCAGTTGATAATCGATGCGGATAAGCAAAGTGCCACTCTGAATGGCGAGGCACTGAACCTGCATCCGACAGAAGAGGAGATTCGCCATGATGTAGGGTTATTCCGCGATTATATGGACGGATACAGCCGTTTTCCTGGTGATTATGAGGGGATGCAGTATCGGTATTTTGAGTTTGCGAACTGGTTCTTTTGTTCGCCGCTGATGGCAACGATGCGCGATATGGCGGCAAGGTTTGATCAGCAGCGGTTGCCGTATCCGGTATTTGGCTTGGTTTATGGACAGAGCAAGGCCGGGAAGACCAGCTTTCTGGAAACACTGCTCAAAATGATGATCGGCCAGAAACCTAAGATTTCGGCACCGGATTTTACCCGATCTGGCATTGAAAACCTGAAAACGAACCGTGCAAGGGGCCCCGATCATTGTAGATGACTTGACGAATACACGCTTTAATCAGCACGCGATCGAAACCATCAAGAATGATGATTTTGGTGTGAGCGACCATTTGACACATTATTCTGCGGTTGTCATCAGTGCTAACGAGGATGTAAAAGCGGTTGCACCGGAGGTCATTCGCCGAACAGTTATCTGTCGTGTAGAAGCGGGTCTGACCAATACCGAAGTGATGCGCAGCAACGTGGTACGCTCGGTGCAGCAGAAGATCGGCACAGCATTCTATCGGGAATACTTACGCAGAATGCTGGAACAAATGCCGGATTTACTCGATCAGCTAAAGGATGATGAAACCGAGGCACCGGATATTTTACAGATTTCCTCGGAGATTATCGTTGCTGTCATGCAGCAGTTTGGCAGTGATGTGCTGCCGGATTATATCCGAACGCTTTCACTGGAGAATTATTTCAGTGAGCACGTTACCGGCAAATACGCGATCAAGTTGATTCAAAATGCATGGCGGACGAGCAAAAAGTCGTTTGTTGTGAATAAGCACAGCAATGAACTACGTTACAATGCGGGTGTACCGTATGAAGCGGACCGCCTGATGAAAGAATTGCCGGAAACACTGGAGGCCCATAAATCTCGTGAGTGGGTCGTGATGAACCTGCAGGCCGCACGGGAATTTTTCGATGTGAATTTCAGAAAGGGATTGTGGCGGTTTTGAGAGCGGCAATGAGGCGCCTTGCAGTTTGTGAGTGTGCATCAGGCAGTGGTTTGCAGATGGCTTAAATAAGGGAAGCCTGGAGTCGGATTAGTAATTTAGTGTACAAACCGGAGAATGCTCAGGCAGAACTGTGAAAAATTCTACTTCTATATAAGTGCAATAGGCTGTGATTTCAAGGTGTAATTATTGAAAACACAGCCTATTTGCTATATGATTAATTAAACTGGAACCGATTTACAGAGCAAAATGATAAATTTTGCAAAGGATGGGGAAGATGAAAATTCGCTACAAAAAGGGTTGTACTCTCGGAATATATTATTTAGAGGGACTACCCCGAATTCTGTGTAACCGCCAAAATGCGGTGTAAAATAGAGCTTAATATTTCAAGACGGGAGCGGCGTTGGCTGCGCCCGCCTTGTCTACAACATAACGCCAACCGAGGCGGGAGTCAAGGGGCACCCTCGTCCATTGGAGCCTCGCCGGCGGCGTAGCGCCCCTTGACCTTCGAGCCGGATTGTTAATCCGGCATCCGATCCTCAAAATAGATTGCCAGCTGGGCATGAATCATGCTCCAGTCCTGCCGGCGGCCGGTCCACTTTTTCGTGATGTCGATCATCGCCAGATACAGCATTTTGAAAAGGCTGTCATCGACTAAGAATCTTAGGATACTTCTTGTCCCAGTGTTCTGCGAACGTGTCTATCGCGTCCAAAGCAGCCGATTCATCTACCGCTGCGTAGACTGCTTTCAAGTCAGCCATAAATGCCTTCAAATCCTTGTAAGAGACATATTTGCTGGAATTTCGAAGTTGATGGATGATGCAGTTCTGGATTTCCGTCTTGGGATAGACCGCCTCGATCGCCGCAGAAAAACCGGTCAAATTATCCGTACAGGCAATGAAAATATCCTCGACGCCCCGATTTTTCAGGCTGTTCAGTACGGTAGCCCAGAATTTCGCACTTTCGTTCTCGCCAACCCACATTCCCAGAACATCCTTCCGACCATCAGGATCAATACTGATGGCGATATAGACGGCCTTCTTTACGATCTGGCCTTCACTGCGGACATGGTAGTGAATCGCATCCGGAAAAACAACCGCATAAATGGGCTCCAGCGGCATCGGCTGCCACTCTTGCCAAAACTGGTGCGCAGGGTTTTGCTGCTGTGCCCGTTCCGGCTGTTATCCGTGTCCTTGTTCTTGTAGTCATACCAGCTGATCGTCCAGCTCGGCCTCCAGACCGTTTTCCATGAACTCCGCGATAGTGTCTTTGAACAGTTCCTGAATGTCATCCATGCTGCCTACATTCGCCAGCTGCAGCAGCTCACGAATTTTTTCGCGACGTGCGTTTTCTTCTGGGGTTTTTTTCCTTCTTGCCATTGTGATTACCTCCGTCATTCTGCTTCTATTCTACACCTTGTTGGAGGTTTACACAAAGTTTGGGATGGAGGGGGGTGCGGACGAAAAGTTGGACAAAGCAGAGGCCGCAAGGAGGAAATAGGTATATTGTTCACATACGAAAAGAAAGTCCGCGCCCTGTAATTATATGAGCAAACCCA
>NZ_QUMC01000009.1:0-94173 GCF_003481925.1 Butyricicoccus sp. OF10-2
GAAAAACTATCGTTTTCCGAGCAGCCTCTCGCTCGAAACCACGCTTTCGAGCGAATACTGAAGAAAAACCGCGCCCTACGGCACATTTTTTCTTCCCTTGTATAAATTCCGAGATACATGCTCCCGGAATTTATGAATTTGCTTCGCAAATTCTATTTTATGCGTGCTGCCGCACGAAGCGTGAAAATTAAAATAATACTTTTTTGACAGACTGAAAAGAGACGCGAAAGCGTCTCTTTTTCAGAAATGGAGAGTTGAGAATGGGAAATGAAATTTGGTTATCGTTCTATCATCACGTTCATTCTCCATTCTCAATTTTCAATTATTCCCTGATTTTCTGCTCGGTTTACTTATCCGAACAATTGTGCTATACTATATACTAACAAAGTATTCCCTCCGTGCATAGGCTGATAGCAGGAGGGAACGCTCATGTCTGTTTTTCTGCAATCGGTTCTGGCGGTATTTGCCGCGGTGGGATTTTACACCGTGCTGCACACGGTGTACGAGATCGTCTCCGCGCGGCTGCTGCGGCTGCACGGCTCGGCGGAACTGACGCTGTACGGAGACGGCTGCGATGCCGTCAGTGAACATCTGATCCGCGCAGCACTGCGCGTGCGGCGGCAGTATTTTTCCGGTCTGCTGATCACATTTGTCGAAATCGGCAGCGGACAGGGACAGAATATCGCCAAGTACATGGCGGCGCGGCAGGACATAACCTATCTGGAATGACAAGTTGGGACGGTGGGACGTTGGACGAAAGAGAATATTTGATCGTGCGCGGCACGGTGCAGCAGATCGTTTACTACAACGACGAAAACGGCTATGCCGTGCTGCGCCTTGCTGCGGAAAACGGAGCCGAGGTCACGGCGACCGGCACGTTTCCCAACATTGGACTGGGTGAGGAGGTCATTCTGACCGGCTGCTGGGTGACGCACCCGACCTACGGCGAGCAGTTTGCGACCGAGGCGTTTGAGCGCCGGCTGCCGACCTCGGTGCGCGGCATCGCGGAGTACCTCGGTTCGGGCCTGATTCGCGGAATCGGTCCGCGGCTGGCGGCAAAAATTGCGGAAAAGTTCGGTGAGGACACGTTTGACATTCTTATGCACGAGCCGGAGCGTCTGTCGGAGCTGCGCGGCATTACCGACCGCAAGGCGAAAGAGATCGGCCGTCAGTTCACCGAACAGAGCGAAATGCGCCTGCTGATGGACTTTCTGAGCGAACACGGTCTGCCGGTCGCGCTCACGCCGCTGCTGTACAAGCGCCTGCACGACAGCGCCATCGACGCGCTGTGCGAGAACCCGTATCTGCTGTGTGACCCATACTATGATGTGGATTTCAAGCTGGCGGACGGTCTGGCGATGGAGCTTGGACTGTCGCTGCTGAGCGATGAGCGCGTGGACGCGGGCATTCTGTATACGCTGACCTTCAACCTGAACAACGGCCACACGTTCATTCCGGTCGAAAAATTGCTGTACGCGGTATGCATGCTGCTGAGCGACGATGACGTGGTCGTGGACGAGGATCGGGCGCTGCGCGGCATTTCCCGTCTGGAGGAGAGGGGGCGGCTGGTGCGCGAGCATATCGCGGACCGCGACGCGGTCTATCTTCGCGACATGCATGACGCGGAGGCCTATCTTGCCGAAATGCTCAGCTACATGGCAGAGCGCAATTATGAGTACGATTTTGACGTGGATGAGCTGCTTTCCACGCTTTTGGAGAGCAGTGAGTTCACTTTTTCCGAGAAACAGCAGCTTGCGATTTCAACGGCTGCACGCAATGGTCTTGTTATCCTGACCGGCGGCCCGGGCACCGGCAAAACGACCACGGTGCGCGGCATCCTGCAGGTGTTTGAGGCGCTGGGACTGGACACGCTGCTCGCTGCGCCGACCGGCCGCGCGGCAAAACGTCTTTCCGACCTGACCGGCATGGAGGCGAAAACCATCCACCGGCTGCTCGAGGCAGGCTTTGCGGGCGGCGGACGCACGGTGTTTGCCCGCAGTGTGACCAATCCGCTCGAGTGCGACGCGGTCATTCTGGACGAGGTGTCTATGGTGGACATCACGCTCATGCAGGCACTCATCAATGCGCTGCCGCACGGTGCACGGCTCGTGCTCGTCGGTGATGCCGATCAGCTGCCGCCGGTCGGTCCGGGCAACTTCCTGCGCGACCTGATCGCCTCACATCGGGTGCCGACCATTCAGCTGACCGAGATTTTCCGTCAGGCGCAGCAGTCGGATATCGTTATGAACGCGCACGCGGTCAACGCAGGTGAAATGCCAAGGCCATCTGGTGCGGACGGCGATTTTTTCATCATGAAACGGGCGGATCCGGCGTCTGTTATCGAAACGGTAGCACAGCTTTGCGCCCAGAGACTGCCCAAGCACTACGGCTTCACTCCTGCACAGATACAGGTGCTTTCACCTGCCAAGCGGCACGGCAGCGGCACCATTCCGCTTAACCGCCGTCTGCAGGAGGCGCTCAATCCACCGAGTGAAAGCAAGCTGGAAAAGCGCTTCGGAGACACCATTTTCCGCGAGGGCGACCGCGTGATGCAGGTGCGAAACAACTACGACATCGTGTGGGAAAAGCAGGGGGATGACGAGCAGGGAACCGGCGTGTTCAACGGCGACGTCGGCGAGATCATTCGCATTTTTCCGCAGCAGGAGTGCATGGTGATTCGCTTTGACGACCGCATTGCGACCTACACCTTCGATATGCTGAACGAGCTGGAGCTGGCGTATGCCGTCACCGTACATAAATCGCAGGGCAGCGAGTTCGACGCGGTGGTGCTCGCTCTGTCGGACGGTCTGCCGCGCAAGCTGCTCACGCGCAACATTCTCTACACCGCGATCACACGCGCGAAGCGCCTGCTGGTTATCGTCGGCAGTCAGGATGTGGTAGCGTATATGGTAAATAACAACCAGAAGGGCAGACGGTACAGCGCGCTGAAAGCTCGTCTTAGGTTAGCCGATACTCAGTAAAAGGTGCTGATAAAATGCAGAAGAAAGAGAAAAATACCCGCAAGGGATTTACGCTGGTGGAATTGATCGTTGTGCTGGTCATTCTGGCGATCCTTGCGGCATTTATGATACCGGCGCTGATACAGTATATCGAGAGAAGTCTGGAGGCATCCGACCTCATCGAGGTGCGGGCGGCGTATATTGATGTGCTGGCTGCGGTTACGGAGCAGGACAGCGAAAACATGAGCAAGACGGTCAAGCTGAAGCAGAAGCAGGATGACTGGCAGTCGAGAGATCCCATTACAATTGCAGGCGTTACCCATTCTAAGACGCAAGGAGATACCGCGAACTGGAAAGGAATCCCTACCGCGGGCGGGGAATGCGAGGTGTACTACGACAGAGCAGCGGCTGTGATCGTGTTTGACTGGAAAGGCAAGAGCACAGCGGGCAGCACGATCAAATGGGACGAGAAGCTGCACGGCATACTCGATCGGACCGGCATTTTGAAGACACTGAAATATAATCAGTATTTTGAGATCGACTCGAAGTGCCCCAATTCCAGTATGGTGCCCCAGGTGAAGAAAGAGATCGGAAGCGACAGCCTGCTGAACAGGGGCACATGGGCGTTTCTCGGCAGTTCCACGAACGAGAGCAACCGCTATTTGTTCTGGACATCGGTCGATACAGATACCGTCGGTGCGGGCAAGCAGATACCGGTCATTGTCAGCCGGGCGAGCGGCGGCTTTTACATCTCCGAAACGATTACCGCGGCCCGGAGCAACAAGGGCAAAAGCTATGTTGCGATTGCGGACCATATCAACAGTTTCAACACCTTTAAGGATTATACCACAGGAACGAAATATGACACGCTGGCGGAGGCGTATGCAGCCTATAAAGAACGGGTGGAAAACGATGTAAGATTCCAGCAGTATAAGAACACGCTGCCGGAGTGATGCCGGTTTCACTGTCGAATTTTCGGTATTTGCCCCGGAGTCTTGCAAATGGCGCACAAAATCTGTATAATGGTAATACTGTCAATCCACGCGAACAGAGCGCGGAGAAAGGAATGAAATATGGCTTCTTTTCTGCAAAGAATCGCGAAAAAGATGTCGCTTTTTTCAAGCGATATCGGCATCGACCTCGGCACGGCAACCGTGCTGGTCTATGTCAAGGGCAAGGGCGTTGTACTTAACGAGCCGTCCGTTGTGGCGGTGGACAAGGTTTCCGGCAAAATCCTTGCCGTGGGCGAGGAAGCGCAGAGCATGCTTGGCCGTACACCGGGCAACATTGTCGCCATCCGTCCGCTGCGCGAGGGCGTTATTTCGGATTACGAGATGACCGAGCGCATGATCAAGGAATTCATCGCAAAGGTGCAGGGTATCCACCTGTTCAAGCCGAATGTGGTTATTTGCGTGCCGTCAATCATCACCGAGGTGGAGGAGCGTGCCGTCATTGATGCGGGCACGCAGGCGGGCGCAAAGCGCGTTTTTCTGGTCGAGGAGCCGGTCGCGGCGGCCATCGGCGCGGGCATCGACATCAACAGGGCCAACGGCAATCTGGTGGTCGATATTGGCGGCGGCACGACCGATGTGGCGGTTATTTCGCTCGGCGGCATCGTCGAATCCACGTCCATCAAGGTCGCGGGCGATAAGTTCGACGAGGCTATTGTCAAGTACGTCCGCCGCAAGCACAATGCGCTGATCGGCGACCGCACGGCAGAGGAGATCAAGCGCACGGTCGGCTGTGTGTATCCGCGCAGCGAGGAAGCGATCATGGAGGTCAGGGGACGCTGTCTGATGACCGGTCTGCCGCGCACGTTTACCGTAAGCTCGAGTGAGATTCTCGATGCGCTCGAGGAGGTCTCCTCAGCGATTGTCGAGGCGGTGCACTGGGTGCTCGAGCGCACACCTCCCGAGCTGACCGGCGACATTTCCGCCAACGGCATCACCATGACAGGCGGCGGTTCGCTGATCTGGGGCTTCGATAAGCTGATCGCCTCCAAGACCGGCATTCCGACGCGCGTTGCGGACGAAGCGGTCTCCTGCGTGGCATACGGCACGGGCAACTGTCTGGAAAACCTGTCGAAAATGCAGGACGGCACGATGAATCTTTCGCGCCAGCGGCAAATGAAGCGATAAGGATACATAGAGGGAGGTTTCCGCGATGAGCAGTGCAGCAAACGTGACCGTAACCATCCGAAATGACGCACCGTTCGTATCGGCAGGCAGGTATTATCTGTTTTCCGACCCAGCGGCATGGACGCTCGTGCCGACCGACGAGGGCAGCGAACAGCTGCCGCTCACGCTGGACAAGCACAGCTATGCACTCGGCGCTGAGCCGGTGTCAAGCGAGCCGGACGAAATACAGGGTCTGCTCCGCGTGTACAAGGTGCGTCCGATCGCGCTGACGCTGACCGATGTGCGCGGCACAAAGGCGGCGCTTTCCGTGCCGTACCGTGCGGAAAACCTTGCGGTGCTGCAGGAATGGGGACTGGACTGCCGCAGTGCCGGAGAGCCGAAGAACCCGCCTGAAAAGTCCTTTCTGGTGAGGGTGACGGATGGCGGTGAGCTGCTGTCAAAGGGCAAGCTGGAGGTCTGGCGCGAAGGCGATACGCTGTGCTTTTTCCGGCGCGACAGAAACCTTTACACGGGCAAGGACAACCTGTACAGCGGCGAACTGCCGGTGCAGGCAATCCGGTTTTACCGTCTGTGCGGCGGCATGCGCACGGAAACGCGCGTATCCGGCGGCGGCGTGACCGTTGACCGCTCGGCGGCATACTGGGCAGGCTGGGAACATCCGTTTTCGTTCAATCCGCATGGACGCGCCATCGAGGCGGCGGTGCAGTCCGAACCGGTCCGCACCGAGCAGGTGCAGCACGATGAACGCTATGTGCAGCTTCGGGTGCAGTGGGAAAACCGGCGCGTGGACCTGCGGTTTTCGCCGGACAGCCTTGCGGCGTTTGGCGCGCTCATTCCGGAAAAGGAATTTGACGAGGTGGCGCTGAGCGACCGCACACCGACGCCGGTCGAGCAGCTTGATATCCTCGCCGGACTGTGCGACCGCGGCTTTGTTACGCGGGAAGAATTTGAGCAGGCGAAAGCGCGTCTGCTCGGGAAAATCTGAGGAATTTATGACCGAACAGGAAAAATATATGAGGCCGCGCTCAAGCTGGCGCAAAAGGCGGCGGACGAAGGCGAAGTGCCGGTCGGCGCGGTGGTTGTCTGCGACGGCAAAATTGTCGGACGCGGACGCAACCGACGGGAAACAAAGAAAAACGCACTGCACCATGCAGAAATCGAGGCCATCGAGAAGGCGTGTAAAAAGCTGGGCGGTTGGCGGCTGCACCGCTGCGACCTGTACGTTACGCTCGAGCCGTGCCCGATGTGCGCAGGTGCGCTCATCAACTCGCGCATGAAAACCGTGTACTACGGTGCACCCGACCCGAAGGCCGGCTCGTGCGGCTCGCTGATAAACCTGTTCGCACTGCCGTACAATCATCAGCCTGCGCTGGTGAGCGGCGTGCTGGAGCAGGAATGCGCGGACATTCTGCGGAATTTCTTCCGCGAGCTGCGTAAAAAACGGAAAGAAATCCGAAAATTAGAGAAATCACGCGTCGAAGAACAATCATGACGCTTGATTATAGTATGTAAGTCGTGCCGATATTGCAGTTTGCTCAATACGCGGCACAGAAAAAAAGGGGAAAAATAAACAATGCCAAGAGAAAGACTCGGCTCGCGCCTCGGCTTCATCCTGCTTTCCGCAGGCTGTGCCATCGGCGTGGGCAACGTATGGAAGTTCCCGTGGATGGTCGGTCAGTACGGCGGCGGCGCGTTCGTCGTGTGCTATGTGCTGTTCCTGCTCATCCTCGGTCTGCCGATCATGACGATGGAATTTGCCATCGGCCGTGCGAGCCAGAAAAGTCCGGTGCGGGCGTATCAGGCGCTCGAGAAGCCGGGCAGCAAGTGGCACATCCACGGCTATCTGGCGATGATAGGCAACTATCTGCTGATGATGTTCTACACCACCGTGTGCGGTTGGATGCTGTACTACTTCTACCTGACGGTCAGCGGCCGATTTGTCGGCGCGACCGGTGAGCAGGTGCAGGCAGCCTTCCCGGAAATGCTCGGCAAGCCGGTGGTTATGACGGTCTGCATGGTTGCGGTTGTTGTCATCGGCTTTATGATCAACTCGTTCGGTCTACAGGGCGGTCTGGAGCGCGTTACCAAGGTGATGATGATCATTCTGCTGGCCATCATGGTCGTTCTGGCGATCAACAGCATCATGACCGAAGGCTCGGGCGAGGGCCTGCGCTTCTATCTGATTCCGGATCTCGGCCGTATGCAGGAGTGCGGCATCGCCAATGTTATCGTTGCCGCGATGAATCAGGCGTTCTTCACGCTGTCGCTCGGCATCGGCGCGATGGCTATCTTCGGCAGCTATATCGGCAAGGGCCGTGCGCTGCTCGGCGAGGCCGTCAATGTTGCGATTCTGGATACGTTCGTAGCATTTACTGCCGGTCTGATCATCTTCCCGGCGTGCTTTGCCTTCGGCGTGGCACCGGACAGCGGTCCGAACCTGATCTTCGTTACGCTGCCGAATATCTTTAACCACATGGCGCTCGGCCGCCTGTGGGGCAGTCTGTTCTTCGTATTCATGGCGTTTGCGGCCTTCTCGACCGTCCTCGCCGTGTTTGAGAACATCATGTCCTGCTGCATGGATCTGACCGGCTGGAGCCGCAAAAAGACTGCAGCCATCAACATCGTGCTGATGATCCTGCTGTCGCTGCCGTGCGTGCTCGGCTTCAATGTCTGGTCCGGCTTCCAGCCGTTCGGCGCAGGCTCGAACGTGCTCGACCTCGAGGACTTCCTCGTGTCCAACATCTGGCTGCCGCTCGGTTCGCTGGTTTACCTGCTGTTCTGCACCTCCCGCTGCGGCTGGGGCTGGAAGAACTTCAAGGAAGAGGCCAACGAAGGCGGCGGATTCAAGGTCAAGGATAATATCCGCTTCTATGTAAGCTATATCCTGCCGATTATCGTGCTCATCATCTTTGCACTCGGCATTAAGGATAAGTTCTTCTAAAGAAATGCGAAAAGCACCGCGAAAGCGGTGCTTTGAGGCTGTCGAAAAACTCTGTTTTTCGAGCAGCCTCTCGATTGAAAGCACGCTTTCGAGCGAATCTCGAAGAAAAACCGCGTCCTGCGGACACATTTTTTCTTCCCTTGTATAAATTCCGAGATACATGCTCCCGGAATTTATGAATTTGCAAAGCAAATTCGATTGAATGCGTGCTGCCGCACGAAGCATAAAAATCGAATATTGCTTTTTCGACAAGCTGAAAGCACCGCGAAAGCGGTGCTTTTTTCGTATCCGGAGCAGTGATTGAGAATTGAAAATGGAGATTGACCCTGCGGTGAAGCAATGTGCAGATGGGTTGCACGGCGGGGCACCCCAGTGTGGCTTCTCTTGCCCTTAGGCAATTCACCTTGTGCCACGGGTGCGGCGAACCTCACAGCCAAAGGTTGGCTCCAATTCCGTATCCGATAGCACGCATATAAACTCCAATCCCGCATAAGCTGTTGCAAGAAGCAAAAAAGGAGGCACCCGCCATGCAGGAGGAAAAAAGCGCAGTCTATACCGTAATCTTAGGCGTATGCCTGCTCCTGTGCCTGCTGATGTTGGGAAATATGCTGATGGGCAGGGCGGATACCGGAACGGCGCCTGCCGCACCCGAGGAGGGCAATGCAATGGAATTTCACATCACGGAGGACGATATCGCGTCTGTGCTGACCGAAGCGCTGCCGTTTCCGGTCGAGGGCACGGCGGTCAAAATCAGCCGTGACGGCACGATTGCCGTGACGGCAGCCGTAACCCGTCAAGCGCTGACGGAAAGCAATCTTGTACCCGGCAAGCTGCGCACGGCGCTGCTGTTTCTGCCGGAGCGCTGCAAGCTGTACGGCGCGTGGAGCGCAGCTGTTTCAAACGGCAAACTCAGCCTTGCCTGCCGGACCATCAAGCTGGAAGGCTTCACCTTGCCCGAGCAGACCGTTCAGGCACTCTCCGATGCGTTCGCCGCACAGTGGAATACCCGCATGGAACAGCGGGACTTCACGCCGCAGACCATACAGTGGCAGGACGGGGAAGCGGTGCTGCTGGGATAACCGCTCTCAATAGGCAAAAGAAAAATCCCTTCGGAAAACCGAAGGGATTTCTGGTATGTAACCTTACTCAAAAATTACGCGGCCTGCGCCCTGATAGCGGGTCGCATAGCTGCCGGTCAGCGACGAGTACTTAACCACATCGCCCGTGTTGGGTGCGTGAATAAACTGGTTACTGCCGACATAAATGCCTACATGGCTGATGGACGAGGTGCTGCTGCCGAAGAATACCAGATCGCCCGGCAGAAGATCGTCGCGGGAAACACGGGTGGTTGCATCATACTGTGCCTGAGCGACACGCGGGATGGAGCCGACCGTGTTCTTGAATACATAAGAGGTCAAGCCGGAGCAGTCAAAGCCGCTCGGCGTGCTGCCGCCGTATACATACGGAACACCGAGGAACTGTGCAGCATAGTTCAGCACGCTCTGGCGCTTTGCACTGATCGAGACAGAAGCTGCGGTGTTCGACGGGTTGATCGCCGTACCGGACGAAGCAGTTACGAGATAGTCCGCACTGATGTAACCGGTCGTGCCTGCGTAGGATACCTTGCTCCAGCCGTTCGAGGTGCTGAGCACGGTAACAGCGGTGCCGTTCTTCAGCTCACCGAGAACGGTGGAAGAGGTGCTTGCCGCAGAGCGGAAGTTTACGGTAGAGGAGCACTTAACTACTGCTGCCGTACCGGTGGACGCGGACGTGTTATTGGATGCCGAACCGGTGGTCGATACATAATCCTGCTTGATGTAGCCGGTCTTGCCGGAGCAGTTTACCTTGCACCAGCCGTTTGCGGTGCTGACAACGGTAACTGCGGTGCCGTTCTTCAGCTCTGCCAGAATGGAAGAGGAAGTATTGGCCTCGGAACGCAGGTTTACACTCGAGGAACACTTCACCGTACCGGCGGTACCGGTGGTAGAGGTAACGGTGTTCGACGGAGCGATGGCGGTGCCGGCGGAGCTGCTTGCGAGCGTGATATAATCCGGATGGATATAGCCAGTCTTGCCATTGTATGTAACCTTGTACCAGCCGCTGCTTACGCCGACTACATTTACCTTGGTGCCGTTCTTCAGCTCACCGTAAGAGGTGGACGAGGTGTTCGGCGCCGAACGGAAATTTACACTGGTCGAGCACTTTACAGTGCCGGTGCCGAGTGCAAAATCGGTCGCGGTGGTGCCGGTCAGGTACTCGCCGCTGACATAGCCTTCCTTGCCGTTTACGGATACCTTGTACCAGCTGGAGCTGTTATTCAGTACCGCAACCGTGGTACCCTTGGAGAGGGTCGTGATCACTGCACCGCCGGGGGACTGACGCAGGTAAAGCGAATCTGCGTTTACCTTAGCCTGAAATACTGCCAGCGAGTTCGGCAGGACCATCGACATCGCAAGTGCACCGGAAAATGCGAAGCGAGCGAGTTTTTTAGAAAAAGACATGAAATTGAAGCCTCCGTTTCAAAATGGGAGAAAACAGCCTTTACACTGCCGCAGCAAGCTGCGGTGAAGTCTTACTTCGTGTGCAGTGCTCTGCCGAGCCAGATGGATGCAATATCCATCGCTGCCCACATGCTGTTCTTCTCGGTTTTCTTGACGATACGCTCTTTCATACGTACGTTGGGATCGGTCTGCTGAAGCTGTACGGATACACGCTTTGCAACCGGCAGACCCTTGTAATCACTAGATTCGAGGATCTGCATCATAATGATGTGAGAGTCACTCATCGAGCCGTAATAGATGATGTTTTCCTTACGCATCAGCGGGTGACCCTTGTATTCCAGAAGGTTATTCTTCTTGGTGGTAGGCATTATCTGCACTCCTTATAGTTACAAAATGGTTACATTCCAAAGTTACATTACGGTTACAGTATAGCATGCTTGAACAGGTTTGTCAAACATTGTTTTGAAATTTCGCATTTTTGTGATAAAATAGAGCCTGTCAAACGCGAAAAAAACGCAGGAATCGACAGCGAAAATCCACAGCGGCCGCACGCGCACGAGAGTAAGGTTACAAACGCTGTAACCCGATCGAACACCATAGGCAACACCGCACAATTAAAGCTGCGGCGCTTTGCGGTAATTTTGTGTCCTAACTTCGTTGTAATTTCACGGTAATACATCAAGTATTACCGCAAAACTACGCCTCGTTAGTACGCAAAATTCCTCGCAAATCGCTCTTGTTCAATTATGCGGTGTTACCTATTAATATAGGCGTTCACAGAGCACGTGTCGGGCCGCTGAGAGCAAAGGAATGTACATTTGTGAAATTTGCTTTTTTCACCTTGGGCTGCAAGGTTAATTTATTTGAGACGCAGGCGCTCAGTCAGCTGGCGCAGGCGCGCGGACATGAGATCGTGGATAAGGACGCGGACGCCGTGATCGTCAACACCTGTACGGTAACATCGGTGTCCGACCATAAGAATATCCGCGCGTTCCACAAGCTGCGGAGAGACAATCCGAACGCGGTTATCGCGGCGTGCGGCTGCTTTGCACAGACCGACCCGGAGCGTGTCCGCGCCACCGGCGAGATCGACCTTATCTGCGGTACCAGAGACAGGGCGCAGGTGATCGACCTGTGCGAGCAGGCCGTCAGCGGACAGGCCGTACAGATGCATGAGAGCGAGGACAGCGGCTTTGAGACTCTGCCTGCCGGTATCCCGCACGGCCGCACGCGCGCGCTGCTCAAAATTGAGGACGGCTGCAACAACTTCTGCACCTACTGCATCATTCCGTATGCGAGAGGGCGGGTGCGCTCTTTACCGGTCGAGCAGGCGCTCGAGCAGACGGCGCGGCTGGCTGACGCAGGCGTGCACGAGATCGTGCTGACCGGCATCGAGATCGCGTCCTACGGCAAGGACTTCAAGCCGCAGGTGCCGCTCACCGAACTGTTAGAGAAGCTGCTGACCGCGCAGCCGAACGTGCAGTTCCGGCTCGGCTCCCTCGACCCGCGGGCGGTGGACGATGCGTTTTGTGAACGGCTTGCCGGCTTTGCCAATCTCGCACGGCATTTTCATTTGTCCATGCAGAGCGGCTGCGATACCGTTCTCCGGCGCATGAACCGCCACTACACGAGCGAGGAATTTTACAGGTGTGTCGAGCGGCTGAGACGTGCGTTTCCGGACTGCTCGGTTACGACCGATTTGATTGTCGGCTTTCCGGGCGAGACCGAGGACGAATTTACGCAGACGCTGGCCTTTCTGGAGAGATGCGCGTTCGCGTCCGTGCATGTATTCCCATATTCCGTACGTGAGGGCACAAAGGCGGCCGCCATGCCGGGTCAGCTCGATCAGCAGACCAAAACCGCCCGCGCCGAGCGGGCAAAGCAGGTGGCGGAGACACTCAGCGCTGCCTATCGAAAGCAGTTTGTCGGCCGCACGCTGTACGCGCTGCCCGAGCACCCGACCGGCGGCCTGTGGGCGGCGCACGGACGCTACGGCTTTCCTGTATATATAGAGGATAAGGCGGAGAAAAATCATCCGGTCACCGTAAAGGTTATCGGTCTGCACAAGGACGGCGTATTGGCGAAAATTGAGAATTGAAAATTGAGAATGGAGAATGTGTAACCACTTTCGGCCTCTTACCATAGAATGTAATGAAATCTTTGATAGGAGGAAATGACAGTATGTGTTCTTCTAACGGCTTCTGGGGCGAAAATTCCTGGTGGTGGATCATCATCCTGATCATCCTGATCTGGGTATGCTGCGGTCAGGGCAGCGGCGGCTGCGGTTCCTGCGGTACCTGTGGTGATAATACCTGCGGCGGCTGCGGTAATTGCGGCAACTGCTGCTGCTGAGCGGCTGACATATCCGCAGAAGGGAGAGGCACCGCGTGAGCGGTGCCTTTTTCGTTTTCTCGGCATAGGGCAACCGAGAAAATGCGAACCGCGCAGGCGGTTTTTTCGGCACCGGCTGACCGGGGGACGCGAACTGCGTAAGCGTGTTCGCCCCTAACGGGCGGCTTCTTTTTTGCACCGGCTGAGCGGGGTACTCGAACTGCCGCAGGCGTGTTCGCCCCTAACGGGCGGGGAGGTTTTCGCTGAACCTCAGCGGGGAGTGCGCCTACCCGGCGGGGGCACAAGAGGGTAGACACCTGCGGTTTCCACCCTCTTGTGAATCTCCCCTTTCCCTTGAGGGTCTGGCGCAGATTGCCGACATGTGACCGCTTCGAAAATAGGGGAACGGCAGAGGGATTTTTTCTACCGTATCTTTCTCAACCTGTTCGCAGGGTCAGATACATTACTGCTACACATATGGGCTACTCTGCGCAAGGCGCGGCATAGCAGTGCCGCGCAACTCTTTAACGTGTTATACCGCACGGCACCTACGAATTAAGCGTTTGGTACAATTTATCCTCGTAGGTGCTGTCTATCATAACGCGCTCACGAATTGCGCGGCACTGCTATGCCGCGCCTTGCGCAGAGTAGCCCATATGTGTAGCAGTAATGTATCTGACCCTGCGAACAGGTTGAGAAAGATACGGTAGAAAAAATCCTCTGCCGTTCCCTTATTTCGCAGCGGTCACATATAGGAAATCTGCGCCAGATTAGGAAGTAAGGGAAAGGTAGGAGTTCAAAGAGGAAGGAAAACCGCAGGTTGTCCTTCCTTTTTGCCCCCGCCGCGGGGCGCGGCACGCTCCTGCCGCAGCGGCGGCGAATCTCCCGCTGAGGTTCAGCGAAAAACTCTCCGCCCCGTTAGGGCGAACCCGCTGACGCAGTTCGAGCACCCCGGTCCGCCGGTGCAGGAAAAGGAGCCGCCCCGTTAGGGCGAACACGCTTGCGCAGTTCGCGTCCCCCGCTCAGCCGGTGCAGAAAAAGGTGTCGCCCGTTAGGCCGAGCCCGCCTGCGGCAGTTCGTATGCCCCGGTCAACCAGTGCAGGAAAGCGCCGAGTTCCACCGCGATAAAAATTTTCAAGAAAATATGCGTTACCCTCTTGCAAAATACGCGAAAATAGGGTATTATATACAAGCACTGTTTTGTATGAACAGTCGAATAATGCTTAATGATGTAAAAAATACTATTATTTGGAGGCATAGCGATTATGACCGCAGGTGAATTTCGTAACGGCGTAACTTTTGAAATGGACGGTCAGGTACAGCAGGTTATTGAGTTCCAGCATGTAAAGCCGGGCAAGGGCGCTGCTTTTGTTCGTGTCAAGATGAAGAACGTCGTAACCGGTGCGGTTACTGAGACCTCCTTCAACCCGACTGCTAAGTTCGAGGAGCTTTCGTAGAGCGCCGCGAGATGCAGTATCTGTACAATGAAGGTGACCTGTACTACTTCATGGACAACGAGACCTACGAGCAGATTCCGATCAGCAAGGATACTCTGGGCGACGATTTCCGCTTCGTGAAGGAGAACGAGAACGTTAAGGTTCTTTCCTACAAGGGCAGCGTTTTCGCAGTTGAGCCGCCGCTGTTCGTTGAGCTCGAGATCACTGAGACCGAGCCGGGCGTTAAGGGCAACACTGCTACTAACGTACTCAAGCCCGCTACCGTTGAGACCGGTGCTGTTGTTAAGGTTCCGATCTTTATCGAGCAGGGTGAGCGCATCCAGATCGACACCCGTACCGGTGAGTATCTGGGCCGCAGCAAGACCAAGTAAAAACTTGCAGCTAGCAGGGATGGCAGCCGCCGTCCCTGATTCGGACATTTAGCTCAGCTGGAAGAGCATCCGCTTGACGTGCGGAAGGTCAGCGGTTCGAACCCGTTAATGTCCACCAGTTGAAACCCCGTCAGAAATGACGGGGTTTTGTTTGTTTTGCGATTAAAATTGTTCTGAGCGGCGAGAAAGTTCGGATTTTTGGTGCGTGCGTTTTCCGTGAATGGCGTGATACACACGACAAAATATCGCAAAAATGATAAGTGATGTAGGATTCGTGTAGGATTTTTTTCAAAAATGATGTAGGATTGCGAAAGATAGTCATGGGTTCGACTTGACTCCTTTACATTTTAGCCTTATAAATACGGGTTTTTCTTAATTCCACCCTTATTTTTTCCTTTTTTAGCAGTAATATTCCGAACATCCTCCTCGGTGACATGGCTGTAGATGTTGGCAGTAGTGGAAATGTCCGCGTGCCCCATGAGATATTGCGCGGTCTTTAAATCCACGCCTTGACGGTACAGATTGGTGCAGTAGGTGTGGCGCAGATAGTGCGGCGTGATATCTTCGGCAAAGGCGTGCTCGATGATCTTATTGCGGTATATTTTGGCACCGGCAGCACGATCGCAGGCGCGGTGGAAGCTGCTCCACATGCGGCGCAGGTTGGTCTGGGTCAGCATGGTTCCATCTTTCTGCAGGAAAAAGTAGCGCGTCTTTGTGTTCAGCTGCGCGACCAGCTCGGCGGGGATGGGAACAAAGCGCACGCCGGATTCACTCTTCGGCTCTTTGATCGTTGCCTGATTGCTGTTAGTCTTATACTCAACGGCTCGTGAGATGCGCAGCAGCCCGTCCTTGATATCATTTGCGCCGATGGCTACAGTTTCGCCGCGGCGCAGACCGCAATCCAGCATGAGCAGCACCCACGGACCTGCATAGTGCTTTTTCGCGACTTCGCGCACGATCCGTTCCTCATCCTGTGTCAGAGAGCGGCGCTTCTTGGCAGGCTCTGCGGAGATTTCCAGTTTCCGTGTCGGACTGGTAGGGATCAGTCCGTTAATCTCCGCCTGCTCAAACAGTCCACGGATGATGTAGCGCAGTTCTTCGGCGGTGCTGGCGCTCAGCGGCTTGCCGTCATCGGTCGTGGCCTCGTTGATGAGCTGCTGCAGCCGGTACGGCTTGACGTCGGCAAGCGCCATTGCGCCGATTTGCGGACAGATGCGCAGCCGGAAGTGCGCCTCGTAGGTATTGCGCTGGGACGCGCCGATATGCGGCGCCTTATAGGTGCGATACCACTGCCACGCCCATTGCTCAACCGTGAATTTGTTCGGCGTGCCGCCGCGATCGGTCAGCGCTTTTAAGGCGCGCACCTTGGCGTCAAATTTTGCCTTGCTGTTGTCCTGGATGTACTTGCGGATCGGCTTGCCGTCCGGCTTGTGTCCTACGACAAAGCTGGCTTTGTACTTGTAATTTTGTGAACTCATAGTTGCATTTCTCCTTGAAAAACGTACATTTGTTCGATTGCACGGTTGAAAATATAGCAGACCCCAAGGGGAGAGGTCTGCTGTTGTGTTAAATAGAGCGGCACAGGATCAACCAGAGCACGCCAACGACCAGTGCAATGATTACGCCTTTGCGCTTGAAGATCGGGATGGGAGCGGTGTGATTCTGCTGGGTCTGATAGGTGGCGGGGACGGTACTGAGGTACACGCCGATGAGATAGAGTACAGCGCCCGCAATCGGAGAGGCCAGCATCAGAATTGCCGCCATCACACACAGGATCGGCGCGAGGACCTTGAGCAGCTTGGCGGATGTGTTGCTTGCTTTGGTCTGACTGACAGCCGGAGTATGTGTTACCGGCTGAATCGGCTGCGGTGAAACGGTAGGCTGCTGCGTAGTACGCGGCGCAGCCGTGCCTTTACCAAGTGTTGAGGTGTCGGTATAACTCAGACCGGTGCCAGGAATGCCGACCGTCTTAGTGACGCGGCCCTTACTGTTGACCGACACGCGGGCACCCTTGACGCCGGCAGAAATGCCGACTGATTTTTTACCAACGTTTACACGCACGCCCGGTGCGATTTTAAACGATTTCCGAAATCTGAATCCCATATCCTAAACCCCTTTGTCGAGGTGTTCAAATTGAACACCTTAATTTTTGTTCCAAAAACTTACTAAATTTCTGATTATCTTTTCATAAGTTGGTAAATGCCGATATATCCCGTATTTTAGGCTTTATCGGTATTTTCTTTTTGGAAGATACCTTGCATAAGCTGGCATTTACCAGCATGAAAATGCAACCAAAAGTAGTAAATGAGTAGTAAATATAAGCTCCGATATTAACAAGCCAGTCTTTCCAGTTCTGCTTTTGCAGATTGAAATGTACCGTGTGCATAATAGCCAAGTGTCATGGTTATGTTAGCGTGTCCCATAAGATATTGCAGGGTGTTTGGGTTCATTCCTCTGTTTGCCATATTCGTACAGTAAGTATGTCGGAATGAATGTGGTGTGATGTTCGGTAACTTGTCCGTGTGATACTTGTTATACTTCTTAATTAGTCCTCGCACCATGCCCTCATAGTTTCCTGCAACTTTAGGTAAGCCCTCACGGTTCAAGAATAGGAAATTGCTATAACCACCTACAATCAACGGTTGTGCCTTTCCTCTGTTCTTTAGTATTCTTTGGATTGCTTGATAAGCCCGTTCTGTCAATGGAAGTTCTCGTTTTCCGTTTTTGGTCTTTGGCGTTTCAATATAGTAGCCGATTTCGCTGTCTTTCAATAACTGGTGGTCTATATTGAGTATTCTGTTCTGCATATCAATATGCGTCGTTAGTCCGCAAAATTCAGAAATACGAAGTCCCGTTTCCAGCAGAAGCACAACCTCATCATAATACTTGCTGTAAATCTTATCCTTTTCCATAAAGGCAAGCAGGCGTTCTTCCTGCTCTGGTGTAAGGATAACTTTCTGCTCCGTATCATCTTCCAGAACATCACTTAGCTTAAATTCAAACGGGTTCTTTCTGATACAGTCGTCTTGTATCGCCATGTAAAATGACGCTTTCAAGGAACGCTTGTAGTTATCAATCGTTTTATAGGCGTATCCTTTTTCGCTCATTCTGATAGCCCATTCTTTAGCGTCCGACTGCTTAACAGTATCAATCGCCCTCATACCCAATGGGTCATTTTTCAGAGCGTTCATAAGATACTGTCGTCCTTTTTCAGTAGCCCTCTTGATGTTCTTTCTTTGGCTGTTCTTCTTGTCGTAGAGCTGGCAGACTGTCATTTTACCGCCTGCTGTATCGATACCGTCGTTAAGGTCTTTTTTAATCTGTGTTTCTTTTTCCCTCAACGATATATCATCACGCTTTCCAGCAGGTGTCTTGTCTGTCGGTACAAGTTTCCAAGAATAGATAAATTGTGGCTTTCCGTATATATCGGTATATTTATAAACGTATCTTCCGTCTTTTCGCTGGCTCTCTCCATTACGCAAATTGCGATTTTTACTGTCTTTTCGTTTTACATTAGACATAGTGTAAAGCTCCTTTCCGTCATGGAACGAGCCGTGATACGCTATATTTATTATACCATATCTACGGCTCAATGACATTAGATTTCGTCCAATGTATCTATGATTTTTTCAAATTGTTTTCGCTTAATCTGAATACGGTTGCCGTTCACGATAACCCAGCCAGCGTCAAGATTTTCTTCGGCTAATTTACGCAATTTCTTTTCGCCAATGCGGAAGTATTTGGACGCTTCTTCAACCGTCAGCGTATATTTTTCCCAAATAGGCACATCAGTATTGTTCATAATCTATGCACCCCCCTTTACTGTGTGTCGTTTTTTACAAGCAGGCAGACGGCTTTGGAAAGCTCCATTAGTATCTCAACTATTCCCATTCTTGTGGGCAGAACCGCACCATGCGGACGTATCATTATTCTGTGAGGATAGGTCGTGGCAAAACAACTTTTCCAACAGTCGCTCTCGGATCACTGCGTGGGTCGCTCGCTTTCTTTTGAAAAGGTCGTGGCGTACAGTCCCCGTGGCTCGCCATCTCACAAACGTATCTGTCTGCTTTATTCAGTTGTCAAAGAGCTGTGGTGAAAGCGTGTTGCTTTCATATAAAAGCAGGTGGCAGAGCAGGAAAGAGGGGGATATTAAATCATGCTCCGCTAAAAACTGCTTATTCTTCTGGTTCTAAGTCCATATCTTCAATATCAAAACCTAAAATCATTTTGATAAGTGCTTCTCTGATACGTCCTTTTAATTCCATATCTACAACGATATAAACATTGCCGTATTCATCATAAAGTGAACGCAAACAGCACTTTGATATGTAAGGGTCATAAAATGCCAGTAATTTTTCAATCGCTTTTTCGTTTCAATCCATAGCTGATGAAATCAAGTAATAAGACGGTTTCTTAAATAACTGTTTCATTTTCTAATGTTCCTCCTTGAGTATTTTTTTCATAGTTTCCAAAGCGTGATGTCGGTTTCTAAATACACCGCTTTGCGTGATTTTCTGCAAGTTGGCAATTTCACTTTCTGTCATTTCCAAGAAGTAATACATCAACAGAGTATTGCGTTTTCTTTCTGGAAGTTTCTTCAAGGCTTCTGCCAATTCATCATCAAGGACACGAATATCAATGCCACATACTGAAAAGATTGTATAATCTGTTTCGTAGTCGTCCCAAACAGCCATTTTATCAACAAGGACATCTGGCAATTCGCTGAAAGATATTTCTTTATTCTTACGACGGTTTAATTCCTTGTAATAATCTTTCACGACACTACGGACAACTTTCTTTAAACAACTTTCAAAACGACATTGAACTGTTTTCTGGAAGTCAGACGGTTTCATCAATCTCACCTCCTTTCCTTTATGATTTGAAAAGTGTTTATCCCTCTTTCCGCACCATATAAGGACAGCTAGGTGTGATTTAATGACCTCTTTTGAAAAATTTTTTAAATTTTTTCGGGTATGAAAAAAGCCCGCACAAAACATATAGTCTGTACGAGCCTTTAAAGCTAAAACATAGTAATATTGTATCATTAAGAATCACAAATCACAAGTGATTTGTGATTAATCACTTGTGATTTGTGATAAGTGATTTGTGATTAATATATAAAAGCCCTCTTTAAAGGGCTTTTATGTTTATTTTGAAAAAGAGATAAAATCAATATATCCCTTTTCCCCAATTTTTACAACGGCATTGTAGGGCTTTTTCTCTTTGTTTTTGATTCCTTTTACCAGGGTTTCTTTTCCCTCCAGTAATTCTTTTACATTCGTTTTGGTTAGTTTTTTCTTTCTAAAATGTTCAGCTAAAGTAAACTTACATTCAGGATAATTTGAACAACCATAAAACGATTTTTTTAATACAATATTGTTGCCACACTTAGGACATTTTCCTACAAGGGGTCCCGAGCGCTTAGTGGGAATTTGTACCCCTTATCGATACAAATTCCCCGTAGGCGCTAGGGACCTCTTTAGCTTCTTGGAAGCTGTCAGTAGTATATCTAATAATTTATCTCCATTCCCTTTAGTAACGTGTAACTTTCCAAATTTAAAAAAGCGACTCATAGAATTATTTCCTCCCGTTAAATAATAGATAACTATTAAAAATAGACAATACTTGCTCATAAGTAATGGTACTTAAATTGTTTACTTTGGCGTGTTCCATTGCTTGATGAAACTGATTTTTAGTAAACAGTTGACGATATTCTCGATTGACCCATTTTGAAACAAAGTACGTATATAGCTTCCAATATTTATCTGGAACATCTGTGGTATGGCGGGTAAGTTTTATTAAGACACTGTTTACTTTTGGTTTAGGATGAAAGCATTCCGCTGGCAGCTTAAGCAATTGCTGAATCGAGACTTGAGTGTGCAAGAGCAACCCTAGTGTTCGGTGAATATCCAAGGTACGCTTGTAGAATCCTTCTTCAACAATCAGATAGATGTCAGACGCACGGCTTTCAAAAACCACTTTTTTAATAATTTGTGTGCTTAAATGGTAAGGAATATTCCCAACAATTTTATACCTCTGTTTGTTAGGGAATTGAAACTGTAGAATATCTTGGTGAATTAAAGTGACACGAGTATTCAGTTTTAATTTTTCTGACGATAAGTTGAATAGATGACTGTCTAATTCAATAGACGTTACCTGTTTACTTATTTTAGCCAGTTTCGTCGTTAAATGCCCTTTACCTGTTCCAATTTCGTAAACGGTATCGGTTTCTTTTAAATTCAATTGTTTTATTATTTGGTTGAGTACTTTTTCACTCGTTAAAAAGTTTTGAGAATATTTTATATTTTTGTTCATGTAATCACTCCTGAAGTGATTACATCTGTAAATAAATACAGAAGTTAAACGATTTGTTTGTAATTTTAGTTATCTGTTTAAAAAGTCATAAGATTAGTCACTGGTAGGAATTAATCTAACGTATTTATTTATCTGCGTAATCACTGTTTTTAGTCTGTTTCAAAACAGTAGATGTTTTATCTACATTACGCATTTGGAATACCAACATGACGAATCCCTCCTTCTTAATTACAAATTTTTAGCATCTAATTTAACTTCAATTCCTATTATACAAAATTTTAAGATAACAGTCAAGAACATATCTGCACAAGTTGTAGATATACCATAAATGCTGATAATCAACATGATTACGCTTACCATCAAATAAGTAAGTGTTTCTTGCTTATTAAAATTATCCATAGTACAACGTGAATTCCAGAGAAAAAGAGAAATCGCACCAAGAATAATACTTAAAACAAAAATGACATTTCTTTTTTTACTGTCACGGAACATTTTCTTTTCATTTTGTTTGTCAAAATAAAGAAAATCACGTATCGTCATTTTACTTATTCTTCTTAATAGATTAAGCAAAACCAAAACATAAATAGTTAAAAAATAAATTATCAATAGTCCAATAGAAACGAAATTCAAAGAAATAAAGAGAGTTTTTGGAATACCCAGTAAGTTTACAATTACTAACGACACAAACTGGCTGAATAAAAAGCCAATAGGAATAGCTAATACAAATGCTAAAATTCCCAACAGTATATTTTCAATTACAACTAAGTGGGCAATTTCTTTTTTCTTAATGCCAAGAAGCATATATGTTCCTAATTCTTTACTTCTTTTTTCAAACATAAATTTCGTTGTATAGTTGATCAAAAAGCATATCACAAAAATAATAAGAATATTTACAGCGAACAATGAATTCTTAAATGCATCCATACTGGAACATAACTTTACAATTTCATCAGAATTTGCCACCAAATTAAAAGCAAATATAAGAGAAAAGGATGCAGTAACGGTTATCAGATAAATCAAATAATCTTTAATATTTCTTTTTGTATTTCTATACGCTAACTTACCTAACATTTCCCACTTCACCTCCGAGCAAGGTTAATATATCCAGTATTTCATTGAAGAAATCTTTTCTGCTTTTTTCCCCTCTGAAAATTTCATTGAATATTTTACCGTCTTTCAAGAACAAAATACGTTCACAGAAAGACGCACTAAACGGGTCATGTGTTACCATTAAAATAGTAGCCTGCATTTTCTTGTTGATTTCAGACATTGTTTCCAGTAATAATCTGGAAGCTTTTGAGTCCAAAGCTCCCGTCGGTTCATCAGCTAAAATCAGTTTCGGTTCATTGATTAAGGCTCTAGCACAAGCACAACGCTGTTTTTGTCCGCCAGAAACTTCATAAGGAAATTTCGATAAAATATCACGAATACCCAATTTATCGGCGATAGCATGAACTCTTTTCTCAATATCAGTAGGGTTCTGTTTGTTGATAACCAATGATAAAGAAATGTTTTCTCCAATCGTTAAAGTATCTAAAAGGTTGAAATCTTGAAAAATGAACCCTAAATTTTCACGTCTGAAATCAGCAAAATCTTTATCCTTGATTTTGGTAATATCTTGATTATTGACTGTAATGTGTCCGCTGGTTACAGTATCAATCGTAGAGATACAGTTTAATAGGGTAGTCTTTCCAGAACCACTAGCTCCCATGATTGCGACAAATTCGCCCTTATCTACATACATAGAAATACCGTCTACTGCCTTTGTGATATTTCCAGAGTTACCCCCGTAGTATTTTTTTACTTGCTCTAAATTTAAAATGTGTTCCATTAAAAATCGCTCCTTTCTTCCTGCCACATTTATTTGTTTTGGAATACAATTAAATTATAGCAAGGGCAGTATTCAATTACACTTACAGTTTTGAAAGTAAACAGAGAGTAAAAGAGCCGTGATAATGCAGATCACAATTTTGTGAAGCATTTCCACGACCCTTTTATTATAATTTTGCCTTTGTCTTTTTCGTAATGATATAAATATATTCTTCTGGTGTAGGGCGTTTATTCCCAAAATACTTTTTGAAATTTGCCTGCACCTCTGGGTCGGTGCTATTCATAGCTTCATCAATCGTAGCTTCAATATCCGCCCGAACATCAGCCAATGATACACCGCCAGCTTTTGCACCAGCTTTCAATGCCTTTTTTATATCTCTTTTGTTCAGTCCTATCATATTCATACCTCAATTCTACTTTTTAAAGCTAATAAGTTTTCCATTGTATTTTACAATGATGAATATGATATAAAACACTCCTACAACAATCAAAATAAGACCTATGTAATAGCCTAATTCAGAATGAGAGATTAAATTGATAATCGGCATAACAAGAATACCAATACTAACCAGTAAAGTGCCTATTCCTATTTTTTTTGTAAACACCTTTTTATCTTTAGGGTCAAGTTGTGTATAATGATAACCATGTAATAAAGTAATATTCTCTTTTATACCTATTTGATAAGATGTAAAAAGTAAAAACAATCCTATAACTATTTCAACAATCAATTCCTCTAATTCCATAATCGTTCTCTCCTTTAATCAAAATAAAATAATTCTTCAAATTTTTTATCTAAAGCTATACAAAGCACTAATGCCAAT
Organism: Butyricicoccus sp. OF10-2; assembly: GCF_003481925.1. NCBI lineage: Bacteria > Bacillati > Bacillota > Clostridia > Eubacteriales > Butyricicoccaceae > Butyricicoccus > Butyricicoccus sp. OF10-2. The sequence continues at coordinate 23,666 of NZ_QUMC01000009.1, forward strand.
TTTGCTGTTGGATTAAATTGTCCAGTTTCAATAGAACTAACTGTATTCCGAGAAACCCCGACTAGTTCAGCTAATTCTGTTTGTGATAATTTTTTTTCTTTTCGTACAGTTTTTAATCTGTTTCGCAAAATTAAATGTTCGTCCATTCTATAAACCTACCATTAAAAATTTATAAAAGTAATACCCCATAAATAGAAAAAAGAATAAAGCAATAACAAATTTGGATTTATTTTTTGAAATATGTGCTTCATAACCCATAGAGCCAAATGCCACAGACCCAATAATTGTCATTATGTCATAGTAAGGTTCTTTACAAACTGCTTTAATGAAAAGAATTAAAATGCAGATAAATAAAACAAACATTAAGCCAAAAGATTTCCCTTGAAGTTTAATATGTTTTTCGTATTCATCAAGATATAGATTCTCTTTTTTGTTTTGTGATAGTATTTTTTCTTTATCCATTATATAACGCTCCCTTCAAATAATACCAAGTACACTTGTCATTTATATTATAGCATTCGGTCATTACAAGTCAATATTTTTGCACAGTTTTCTTGTCGTTTTGTAAAAGCGTGCAAATCTGATAGGAAATGCACGCTATATCATTTATCCTACAATCTTCCAGTTACTATCCTTATGTAGCACAAGCTCATACTGCGATACCTGCGTCGCTTTTGTCTGATTATCAATGAATTTTACCGCAACCTTGACTTTCACATTGTCGCCGTCCTTTATAAAGATAGGGTTTACCAGTTCAGAATAAAGGTAGTCCCTGCCGATAGGTTCAATCACATTTCCCAATACATAGTAAGCAAGCTCTTTTTCCGTCGCTGTTGGGTACAGCTTAAAGAATGTTTCCAGAAAAGCGGTAGCGTCATTTACCGTATCAGCGTCCACGCTTGCGTCTGCTTCTGGTGTCTTAGGCTCATAGTCTGATTTTTCAACTGCTGGTGCAAGGGTAGGGTTTTGAACGATTACCATATCCCCGTCTGCGTCCACATAGACTTTTACAGTATAGGTTGCTTTCACATTGCTTGTCTGTTCTCCCTCTTTTATCTGCTGATCTACTTCGTAGGTAGCAGAAAAAGTGTCCGCTCCCGATTGCTCGATATGCCATACAATCACATCTGTAACCGTGGAGCTGGTCGGTATATCGGTTCTAATGGTGTCTACATTTAAGTCCTGCAATTCCTTTGTCAGATAACCGCTGATTGCCTGCGTCCTTGCTTCGATAGCTTCTTTGCTGTTATCCCATGTGTAATAGGACTTCGCAAAGTTTTTCACGAAATTTTCTATCCCGTTGGTGTCCTGCAAGCAAAGTTCAATGATTTCTTTTTCATGGGTGGTGTGCTGGTCGATAGCCGTAAAATTCTTATACACCCCAAAGCTCACGCTTGCGACAAGCACCACCCACAACGCAATCACGGTTTTCTTATGTGTGCCTACCTTGACAGTACGCACCTTTTTTTCTTTTGGTTCTTTGATAGTTTCTGTCTGTTTCTTATTCTTCTTAAACATATTTTTCAAGTCCTTTCTATTGTTTTACTCGTCCTGCACCGATTAAGTGCTGTTGCCAGTAACTACTACTTAGGTCTGCATATCCTATCGGGTCGCCTGCGTGGTACATCTGTGTCGGCGAAACAAGAATACCGACGTGTGTTACATACGAACCAGCGTTATAGGTGGAATGGAAAAACACCAAATCGCCTGCTTTTGCCTGCGAGAGTGGCAGATGTTGGGTTGCGTCATACTGTGCTTGTGCTGTTCTCGGTAAGGAGATACCAGCTTTTCCATAGCACCATTGCGTCAATCCCGAACAATCAAAGGAAGTATTCGGGTTACTGCCACCATACACATACTTCCAGCCTTGATATTTCAACGCTTCATTCATTACCTTTTGTGCCAGTTCTCCCGATACCTGCGGAACTGCTAAATACTGATTGACTACTTCCACATAGAACATATTTCCATAGCCATACCGCCAGCCCCCATTCTTAGCAACGGCTATCGGGTTGGTGTAGGTTACTTTCTTTCCACCCGATTTCTCACGGGCGAAGCTCTCTGCAAGATTAAAAGTGTGTTTTTTTCCTTTTCCTGCCACATATCCCACATAGCCACCGCCATAGTTATAAGACTGTATCGCTACATTCAAGTCGTCGATACCTTGATTTTTGCAGGAAGAAAGCAGGGACGCAAAATACTTACACCCCTGCTTGATTGAGCTTTCCGTATCTAAGGAATTAGGCGGTAAACCAAGACTTTCCGAACTCTGCATAACATCTTCTGCCGTACCGCCACTTTCTACTTGAATGATAGCAAGTAACACATTGACATACTCGGAGATACCGTTTTCTCTGGCGTATTTTTCTACCATAGGCTGATGTTTCAAGACTTCTGCGGATAGGTTCATACCCGTAATGCCAGAAGAAAAATTGCTGTTCTCGTCGTCGCTGTCCGCACTAATGAGGACGCCAAAGAAAAGCACCAGAGAAAAGAGGATAGGAAACAGACTGCCAATGATAGCGATATGTTTCAGTTTCATTTTTTCTTCTGTCCTTTCTTCGTTACAAGGTTACGGGTTTTCTCTATGGTCTGCTGGTTCTTCTGGACGCTCTGGGTCTGCTGAACCTTTATCCTGCGGTCTTTGGTGTCATTCTGGCGTGTTTCCTGCGATACCACTTTTTCTACATTCTGCCTATGTACTGTCTGTGTAGGCTGGGGTGCTTTCTTATCAGAAGCACCAGAAGATAACGGACGCTCTTTGATAACATTTGTCTTGACTGGCTCACTTGCTTTCGGAGTTGGAGCTGTGGCTGGGCGTTTGACTTCCTGCATTTTTTCAACACTCGGCTTTGGAATGGTTGAAGCTGTGACTGGTCGCTCATGGGGACGGGTAGCTCCCGTTGTCGCTGATCCGTCAGCCTTTCGCTGTACCTGCCTTGCTTCTTGTGCCTTTTGAAGCTCCATACGTTTGTCAGCGATATTTTTCTTACGCTGTTCCTGCTTTTCCAAGCGTCCCGTCTGTCTGGACTGCTGTTCCTGCACCATGCCACGCTTGAAGTCGGACACGCTGGACTTTGCCTTTTCCTTTGCGGAATACACCGCATAAGCGGTCTGTGTCGGCATATCCTTGATATTCTCTTTGACAGCGTTTGCCTTGTCTTTCACTTTATTTTTCGTATCTAAAACAGCACCGACTTTTGAACCTGCACGCTGTCCCATGCTGGAAGTGGTATTGCCCCGATTTTCTTTAGAAGCCGTATTTTTTCTTTCGGCTCTCTTGCCAGCAACGGCACTTCCAGCCACCGCACCAGCTACACCGCCCGAAATACCGCCAGCACTTACCGCCCTTGCAATACGGTGTTCCATACGCCTAGCCCGATGTCGCATAAACAGATACGGTCTGCGGAATATGCGTCGTCCCATGCTTTGACTGTCGCCAGCATTAAGTGAGAACATACTCATTAAGTCGCCCAGCTTCATGTAGATACCAGCGAAACATACTATCTGCAAGAACGCCACCATAAAGAATGGGTAGTCTGTGGAAATGTTGTAAAACATACTGGAAATACTAAATGCCACCGTTACAATGAGCGTTATTCCTGCCCGTGTCATTATGGTATTAAATACTCTCACGATTGCCTGCTTTGCCATGCTTTCATAGCTCGGTATCATGGAAAGTAAAAAACTGATAGGTAAAAACATTGCAAAGATAATAAAAAGTATCTGGCTGAACAACATCATGCCCGTAAGCAAGAATACAAATATCGTGATACCCAAGTTAAAGAACAAGAGGAAGAACACCATACCCAAACGGTTCACGACCTGCGGTATTGTCAGATTGTTATTGTCGTTGTCCTCGATTTCTGTTTTCACGACTTCCTCTCTGGTTTTCCCGTCCTCGTCCTCTGGACTTGCCGATACGAGAGCTTCTACACGGTCTGTCCCGATTTCTTCTGCGTTGCTGTTCCCGAATTGAAGCAAGAGCCACGGCTGTTCCACTTGAATAGAAAATAGGCTGTCCCGTATCAAGTCCACGCTGTCCTTACCCTCGCTGTCGGAGTTAGGGAGCATGATTTTTGTTCCCAAATCCAAAGAAGCGGTACTGATGTCTGATGAAAATTCATTTATCTTCTTGATATAGTCGGGAGCATAAGCAATAAATGAAGCGGACAGCACGAACACCACCACAAAGTTGATAACAGCGTGAAGTGCTTTGCTGGTTTCCCGTTTTATCAGTCCCGTATAAGCAACGTACATTCCCACCACTAAGATAATGAGAAGCAGGAAACCAACATAGAAGCCCGTAGAAGAAAAGCCGTTCTCGGTAACGCCTGCAAGGGTCTGTATGCTCTTTCCGATACTGTCTGCCATATCATTGATGAAGTCCAGCTTATAGGCTTCCTGCACCACATAGCCCGTTGCATTACTCAAATACAAACTGATAGTCCAGACAAAGTTGGTAATGCAGTACAGCCCGTATTGTACCGATTTTCCGATACCGTCGAGCCAGTTCCACGGAAGCCACGACCAGCTATTATCGACGAAAAAATCAAGCTGGTAGTTGGAAAGGGGATATTTTGAATAAAGATTTTCTGCGTTTATGGTATCGTCTACAAGCCCCGTCGCATGAGCCACCGTCCCCAAAAGTGAAAGCAGGATAAGGGAGAGTGCCACCACGAACAGAGCCATTTTGAGAAAGTGGAAAATCTTCTTTTTTGTGAACACACCTTTTATCCTTTCTTTCATCACTCCACCTCATTTCTCTGTACGGGCGGTCTGGTATCAAAGGCGTGTAGCAGTTCTTCAAAGACTGGGTGTATCTGCACCACACCGACACGCCCGTATAAGTCCTGCAATAAGCATTGTCCGTTCTCCAAATCACGCAAGCGTTTCTGGTTGTTCTCATCGTCCTTGTCGATACCGAAAAACTCTAAGGTCTGCTTTATCTCGTTTATATCCGTGCTTCTAAATGCAAACTTTAAGCCGATATTGTTTTTCAGACTTTCCTTTGACACGTCATAGGCAGACTGGGTAACGAAATAAACGCCTGCCTGCATAGCTCGCCCAGCACGAACCAGCTTATTTGATAAGGTTTCTCCTTGTGCCACATTTAAGAACGCCCACGCTTCGTCTAAATCGACAATCTTAAAAATGCTTCTGTCCGAATGGATAAAATCAAGGGCAAAGGTACTAATCACAATCAGCATAGACACAGACAACAATTCAATGGTCGTGTATTCTTCAAAAGTGGTATCTTTATCTGGCAGTACAAGGTCGGCTACTTGAATGATATTGAGCTGATTATCCAGACTGATAGCATTTTCTACCGTACCGTCTGAAAACAGCAGGTGTGCAAAGTCGTAGTCCGTGAAGCTGTCGATATGGTCTGCGATATTTCTTGATATGGGCGTATCTTCACGGCGTAGCTCGTCTATCACATGGAGCAAGCCCCGACTGTCGCTCTGGGTAACGGAGCGTACTGCCTTACGAAGTACGGGGAATTTTTCGCCGTCCCTTGAAGAAATACCCGTAAGGAATGTTAAGATGTCGATTGCCAGACTTTCAGCGTCTTTTACATTCTTCATAATCACAAACGGGTCAAGAAGCCCTGCATTGTCCTTATCGCTGGTAAGATTTACGATATTGATTTCATGTGCAATCTCTGGGAGCGTTTCTTTCCAGTTACCACGCTCACTTTTAGGGTCTAACAGAAGTGCTTGACCGCCAAACAGCACCGCATAATATACCAGAAGATTGTTACAGAACGATTTCCCACCGCCAAGCGAACCGACAAAAGCAGACGCTAAAGCGTTGGTAACTGTACCTTTTACACCTTGACTGGCAAGGGACGGTTGCAGGTACACATTTCTTCCCGTATCAACAGAATAGCCCATATAGATACCCGTAGTTTCTCCTAACTGCTGTGTCGCACCAAAGCCAAGCCCAGCTAAAAAATCTGATTTTACATACTGCACATAGTCATTGATATATCGCTTGCTGGCTGGTAAAAATTCAGAATGAAGCCCCAGCATATCCCCAGCAGGACGCACCAGCTTTACATTGAGGTCGTCGTAAAAGTCCTTGACTTCATCACAACGGCGTTTCAGCTCGTCAAGATCGGGTGCAGACACCCGTATGACGTAGCTTAACTTATACATACTTTCTTTTGTCTGGTCTAAATCAGTTTCCAGCTCGTCCACGCTGTCTAAAGCGTCCACCACATTTGAGCTGGTTTCACTTCCTGCTTGATAGGCGTGATTATCAAGGTCTTTCAGTTCCTTTTTCTTGTTGCGGACGGTCGTTAATGCTTTCCGATTTTCCACGATTTCTACATTCATGCTCGTATCAACGGGGAATGTGAATTGCTGTTGCTGGAAATAGAAGATTTCAGACGACGGAAAATCAAGCTCTCCTACAATCGCATTGACGGTAAAATAGGACACATAGCTTTCCTTGTCCTCATGTTCCAATCGTAAATACCGCTGGCTTTCCTCAATCACACACCTTGTCGGACGGATAAGGTCGTAGTATTTTATCAGCGTCTCTTTGTTCAATTTTTTCTTTGGTAGCTGGTACTCATAATCTTCATAAGCGATACCGTCCCTGCCGTAAAGATGTTCCATGAGATACCCAAAATCATGGATTTCCAAGCGACGCACCTTAAAGCGACGGGAGATTTTATTTTCCAGTAACTTTTCCATTTTTATGTAACGGTTGATTTCATCATTCGGCATGGAAACAAAATCATTCATCAGCGTGTGGTTCACTTCATGGAGAAATTCTGTGAACGTCAGCCACACCGATTTTTTGATGTTCTTCAGATTGAGCTGTTCTTCCGTAACCATGAGCTTAAAGCCAAGAAAAAAGCGGTAGTCCACTTGATTGTCCCCAATCATAGATACTAACGCTTCGGTCTGTTCGTCTATCTTCTGGCAGGCAACTTCCTTTAATTTTCCAGTTACCAGCTTCTTTGACTGTTCCTGCATACTGCGGATTGAGCTTTCTGTGGCAATCTGCAACGCATGAATTTTACCCTCACGGGACTGTGCGATAAGCTGTCGGAAACTGTCATGCACGATAAATTTCTGCTCTGCGGATAGAAAAGAATAGTTGTATGGTATCAGCTCATAGTAGGCGAACACCTCATTGTCCTTGTTCCAGACAAGGTTATTGTCAATATATTTTATCGGGAACATAGTTCACACTCCTTACTGCCGTGATTGTTTCATTCAATATCTGCTTATGCAGTTTTACGGCTTTTCCTGCATAAGTGATTTTTGGTCGCAGGGCATAGGTTATCTGTGATTTCAAAAAGCTGTACGGCTTCTTTCCGTCAAAGGTTTTCTGCGACATGAACCAAGTGAGAGCAACGGGAATACCAAAGTATTTGAGAAATGCTCCCTCAATCATGGAAAGTGGGGGAATATCCCCAAACAGAATGATGATAAATTCCGTAATCACAAACCATGTAATCTGTGTAAAAGTAACGGGAAAGGGTAAGTTAAAGTCATTGATTGCATACAAGACTTTTTCCACGTTCCAGATACCCGTGTAGCTTTTAATCTTTTTCAAGTTCTTTCAGCTCCTTTCAAAATAGAAAAGGACAGCCATTTTCAGACTGTCCCTTAAAGAGAAATACGCTGTCAGTAGCAACAATGCTTGTCGCTGATCTTCCAGCGTTAATATGGTATCTCGCACATACCTCGCTTGTTTCAATAAAGCAACCGCCCATATCCAAATCTCGCCCGTAGGCTTCATAGTCAATGTAATTCTGTAAGCTGGGTGGAATGTCCCCAAGTGCCTGCAATTCGTCTATGTAGTAGTAGGCAACATCTGTCATGGTTTCACAGTCGGGATAATAGTAAATATCGTCCTTATGTTCCACGACTTCTTCCAGCGTCCCATAGTGGCTGATAAATTCGTCCAGACACTCTACAATATAGTCGGGAAGTTCCTCTATCATTTCATACATCTCATTGAGTTCTTCAATGGAAACATACTCGCCAATCGCAATGGGAAAGTTGTCGGTATCATGGATAGCGTATTCCTCATACTGTTCATTCAAGCCGATTTTTTCTTTCACATCTTCCTCGTCAATGGGGAACGTGAACCAAGCACCGACTAAATAGCCCTCATTGTATTTGCCAAGATTAGCAATATAAACCGCCATATCATCAATCATAAGCACCACCTCATTTCCTACTCTGGCAGTTCAAAGATACCGTGTTCTGTTACTAAAAATTTCCCGTGTTCCTGCAAGTGAGAAGCGTAGGCTTCAAAGTCAAAGTAGTATTCTTGACAGTCCTCGGATAAATGCTTGAACATCGGGTCGTTCATCAGCTTTTGCCTTGCAACATCTATCATGCTTTTACAGTCGGGATAAACAATAATCACGTTCCTGCAAATATAAAGTGCTTCTAAATTTTCAAACACCGTAAGTAGTGATACATATTCTTCCTGCATATCACTTGAAAGCTGGCGGTACATAAAATCTAATTCGTTGAGCTGGTACACGCTGGTGTGTTCGTGGACTTCATCAGCATAAGGCAACACCTTTTCGATAATACGATAATCCCCACTTTCTGCACCGATACCTAACTTTTCTTCAAACTCGGCAACATCTATCGGCAGGTCGAACCAGTATGATATTGTTTCTTCGCCAGTTGTTCCTCTCGTTTCCACCAGCACCCTTGTTTCCTGCATTGTTCCTCACGTCCTTTCTGTTGCTTCATCACATCTTTTAAGCTCTGGTACGACATACCAAACACATACTTTGAAAAATCTTCTAACTGTTTTATATCATAATTCGTAAGCGGTAATCGCTTCATTTCATGCCACACTTTACGCTTGTAAGAGGGCAGGTTAGAAATATAATCACAGCCGACGTTTGCCTGCATATCCTTAAAAATATCGCTCATTTCATCACTCCAATCTGATTTTAGGTAAGAAAAAAGCAGTCAATCCTAAGACTAACTGCTTTATGTATATGGATATAATTTGATTAAGTTTTAAAACCAGTTTGTTTTTTCATCTCTAAATTGAGGGTTATCGCTGTGTTGATATGGATTATAGTTATTCAGATTGCAACCATATTCTTTTAATGATTTGATTTTGTTATCTTCTGTCCATTCAATTAAGGAAATACCGTCAAATTCTTCAACGCTTCCCGTATTCATTTCATTTTTAAAATACCATTCTACGACAGTTTGATTTTCTTTATGAAAGAACTGTTTAATATCCCAAATAATGACTTTACCACGAGTATTCCATTCATTAAACCAATGTTTTACTGTTTTAAGATTTTCATATTTAGGACACCAGCTTTCCGTATAAACAACATCTTCTGTAAAAATTTTATCTATTCCTAAGTCTTGCTGTTTCAACCACATATCAAACCATAAACGAATAATTTTTTCTCTCTCATTCAAAATAGAACACCTCGATTACTTCTTTTTTCACATTATAGCACCCATACATCAGCCCCACAATAAAATTTTATGCACCGATAATCTTATTGAACAGCTCTAACAGTACATCTTTCACACCGCCAGCATTGAATACCAAGCCGACAGCAATCAAGGCAACTACCAAGAAACCGATAAGTTTTGAAAACTCACGCTTGAACCCTAAGTAGATACCGATAACCACAATCGACATAAGCACTAAGCTCTGTGCGTTGCTTAAAAACCATTGATACAAATTTTGCCCGAAATTCATGTTATTTGTCCTCGCTTTCTTTTAATTTCTTCATTTCATAGTCAGCTCCTTTGCCAACACTTAAAATACACATCAAGGCTACGCCGATACCCGTTCCAACAGATACCAGCAGGAAGTCTTTCAATAATTCCCACATTTTTTCATCACTCCTAACTTTCTACTAAATCTTTTGCAGGGGTCGTCTGCTGTTTGATTATCATTTCATGCTTTTCTGTGAGCTTTGCCTGCTGTTCGATAGTTTTCATGTAGTCTGTTCCGTTTCCCTTATCAATCCTTTTCAGCATTTTCAAGGTCGGTGCTACCTGCCGTTGTACCCACCGCAATGTACGGTCTAAGGTGTAAGGCTCTGGCTTTGTCGTCAGCTTCAAGCTCTGTCTGTTATCGCCGATAAACCACGCCCAGCGGTCATTGAGTTTCCAGTCATTTTTTCGCTTGTCTGCTTCTTCATCAACAAACCGCACATACTGGTTGATGATAGAAAAGGCAGTCTGCTCTGCGTCATAATAGGTCAGCAAATCTCGTACTGCATAATAGGCACGTTCATTTCTAAGCCGTATCTCAAAACGGTTGATAATGTCGGCTTCTTCCAGCGGTGTCCCTAACTTGACGTACTGCTCATAGTCCTTTTCATAGATACAGAAATACACATCTGATTTTAGCGAACCAAGATAAAGGGTGCGTCCCATATATTCTCTGTCGTCCTCTCTATGCTTGATAAGCTCGCCCGACTGATAAAACTTATAACTTCTGGACTTTCCGATATATTCCCGTTTCCTGCATTTTTCCGCAAGCTCTGGAATATCCAAAATACCCGTATGGTCGTTGATAGCAAGGTCGATACGCTTCATCACGCCACCGTCTATGAGTGCGTCCATGAGAAAGTCATACCAACTTCTTTGTTGTGCCAGCAGGTAACTTTCAAACTGTCGGCAACCACGCCCCTTTAACTCTAAAAGGACACCTTTTTCTTCGTCAGCCGACGTATAGATAAAGATGTCCCCTAAAGAATAATGCTCCGTATAACTGTAATGTCCGTAATCTTCATGGAGCATATAATTGATATTCAGTTTTAATATATCTTTGATGATGTGCTGTATATCCAGCGTGGGAAAACGAATTTTCACATAATCAAACAGCATGGTAAGCGGTACTTCTGGATTGAACCTTGCCAGTTCCTTATGCAGAGTTTCCAGAAGTTCCTTTGACGGCTTCATTTTTCCACTTTCTATCTTGTTGAAATATTCCCTTGTGATACCAGAAGCCACCGCCAGCCTGCCTTGTGAGATACCGTAAGCAATCCGTTTCTCCCGTAATTCTTTTATCCGTTGTTCTTCATTCAGAACCATACCCCCAATCTGTAAAGTGTGAAGTTTTTTAAGGCGACTTCACAGCCGATTTTTGCTAGAAAACCATGCCAGAAGCCTTATGTTTCCTATGTTTTTTGTCTATTGTCTATTTGCAAACGTACCCCTCTGTTAGATACCGAGGGGTTTTACCTGCTGGCGTGGCTTACGCCACACCAGCAACGGCTAGTCCGTGCCGTCGCCTTTCGCTTCGCACGTCGCCGTCCCGTCCTGCCTTGCTTGTGCAAGAGAGCCGATAGTCTGCAAAAAATCATGTCCTTTCGGGACTAAAGGCGTGTAAAATTCGCTGATAACACTTGTTCCCACATCACAATAGCCACGCCCCTTGATACGCTTCTGGAAAAACTGCTTTTTCACATCTGAACCGAACAGCATACCGTAGCCTAATTCGCTGATACGCCCCAATCCCACACGGAAATTAAAGTTATCCCTTATCCCGTCCGAGAAATACTTTGCGTCTGGGCGCTGGCAGGCGACAATAAGGAAATAACCTGCTTGTCGCCCTAACATAACGATTTTCTTTAGCTGGCTAAGTAAGCTCACGCTTTCTTTTGTCCCAGCATTTCAAAAAACGCCACATATTCATCAAAGATAAGAAAGCAGGGTCTCCAGATAGGCGTAGTTTTCGCCCGTCTTATAGTTCGGGTGTCGCTTCATTTCCTCGCTTCGTTGTACCATGCCCTCATAAAAGGCATTGACACAATCAATCATTTCTTCTTTGGTATGATACACATTTCCCATGACTGTTCCTAAGTCTGCTAAGTCCGCATTTTTCGGGTCTAAGATGTAAAGGACAGCGTTGGTATGCAGTAGGGCTTCAATGAGCGTCAGCAGAAAATAAGTTTTACCGCCACCCGTTCCACCAGCGATAAGGGCGTGTGGAAGTGCGTCATATTCCCAGACAAGATTTTTCATCAGTCTAAGACAGCCGTTCTCTGCCCGTACTTCATCAATGGTAATGCGGTTCGCTATCATATCATAAAGTAGGGTATATTCGATATAACCGTCATGCAGGGTCTTGTCTGTCAGCTCACAATACAAGCCACTTTCCAACTTATCCTCCAACCGTAAAAGCTGGTCTTGATATTTTCCCAGCGTAATTTCACAGCGGATATGAAGAAGTCCTTTTTCCATTTGATAATAAATCTTTGGAAACCAGACGATTTTTTCCCTTGATCTGCTTTGCAGGTCAGTAAAAAAACCGCTGTCTTGTACGGTATCGGCTTCATACCACTTATTTTCCAGTATCATTCTTGCCAGCTTTTGACGGTGCAGTAGCTTCTTGAAACTGTCGTAACAGAAGCGGTAATACCCAAAAGCGACCAATGCACAAACACCAGTCGCTATCAATATGGTTATGAAGTTGTAAGGGGAAAGCGTCAAGCCGTTTTCTAACAAGCTGAAATGCTCCCAGTCGGTACGCATGAGCTGTTTGCTATTCAGTAGCAGGAGAACTGCCACGAACACAAACAGAAGCGTCTCTATGGAAAAATGATAAACAAGGTGCTTGTCGCTGGCTCTGATACGGTGTCCTTTGTTCCAAATCATACGCATAAATCAATCACTCCTTTCTGGGTATGAAAAAAGCAGTCAATCCTAAGACTAACTGCTTTGTGTGTAGGGATATAAAATTGTAAAACTAAGATTGCATTTCAGATATGGATTTGAAACCCCTCATAGCTGAATATACCATTCCCTTGTTTTAATTTCCCTTCATTTGACAAGTTGTGAAAAGCTGTCTCTATCTTGTCAATTATAGTAACTGGAATAGATAAATGATGATGTCCTGGCAAAATTCGACTTATCTTTAAAGATTGAATTTTTCTAACAGACTTCCAAAATTCTTGTGGGTTTGTTGATGGATAAAAAGCATCAAGGCAACCGCTATATATCAAATCGCCGGAATACAGATATTTTCTATCCGCTTCATAGAAACAACAATGTCCGGGAGAATGACCGGGCGTGTGAATAACTACCAACTTTCTGTTCCCTAAGTCAATACAATCTTCATCATGTAAAATCATTTGCGGAACCCCTTGAAAAATCTGATATTTCTCTACCTTAAAATCCGAGGGGAAATCACATGGATTGCACATAATATTGTTTTTTACCACTTGCAAAGGTATAGGGAATTTGACCGATAGCCATTCTTTTTCTGCTTCATGAACTGCAATAGACCGAAAATATTTATGTCCACCGATATGATCCCAATGAACATGAGTAGTGATTACTGTAACGGGCAGTTTCGTCAATCCATCAATAACCTCTCTGATGTTGGAAACACCTAAACCTGTATCAATCAGAATGGCTCTTTTTGTCCCACACAATAGATAACAATGTGTTTCTTCCCAGTGTTTGTATTCGCTGATGACGAATGTATCTTGGTCTATTTGTTCGACGGTAAACCAACTGTCCATATACTATTCTCACTCCCTAAAAATTTTAATTTGTCGCTTTCTTCATACCCATATTATAACAGTTCCGTATATCCTCTACAACGAAAATCTATTCAGCAAGTCTATTTTTTCGGTTGTCCCTGCGGTGTATGGTTCTGTGTATTGCCTGCGTTCTGGTTGCTTTTATTCTTCAATACAATATCCTCTGCCTTTACATACCAGTCCACATCTGCACCCGTATAGGTTTTTCTTGATACCGTATCGGCTACTGGATTGACAAGCTCCACAACTGCATTGTAAGGAAATTCCCTTAACGGTACTTCTGGCGGTACAGACACGGGGATAATTCCACCGTGCAGACTGCACTTCAAATCATAGATACGCTTTTTAAGCTGGGTACTCGGTGTCCCGTCCTCATTCTGCAAGAACACATCACGTACCGCTGTAAATTTTAATTCTCCAAATGTTTTCTCTTTGTCAATAACAAACCCGTTTGATAATCTCATAAATTTTCCACTCCTTTACTTTTCTTCAACTGCTACAATATCATCAGCAACTAATACATAATCGGTATGTCCCATATCCCCGATTGCGTAACCTCTGCCGTATAACTTCGGATTGACAAGTTTTACTTTCTGCTCATACTTGAAATGCTTTTCGCCAGCCTGCACAGGAATTTCCACCACAACATTTTCGCCTTTCTGTATGTCAGAATAAAGGTTATAGCTTCGTCTGGCTATGACCTTGCGATTGTTTTTATCTCTTTCAAAGATAGGCTCGCTTTCCCCTGCAAATTCAAGAGTTCCAAAAGACTGTGCCATATCTGGCACGACATATTTCATTTCCATATTGTTTTACCTCGTTTCTTTCTATTTTGATAATTGATAAGTTAATTGATTGTGATTTCTTATTCTAGCGGTTTGGGAAGTACCAGCAATCCCACAGATAGTAAAGGGTAAAATCAATGCTTACGCACCCTTGACTATCCGTGTTCTTGCAGGTTGTTGGCAGACAAGCCAGAATAAGCAAAAATCTGCCGTTTGACCGCTTCGGCGGAGAACGTGATTTTTCTTTCATCATACCGTTACCGCCTTATGATTTTTTCATTTTACGGAGTTTGTAAAGATATGTTCCAGCCAGTCCACCAGCAGACGCAAGCAACATCACGATAAATGCCATTACATTTGTACTGTCGCCCGTTTTTGGACTGTCGCTAGGTCTGTTAGGCTTTTCCGGTGTCGGTGGTGTTTCGGGTTTCTCTGGTTCTTCTGGCTTTTCCTTAAAAGTAATCGTCTGTCCCTCGTCCTCAATATCCTTATGCTCGGTAACTTTCTTCGGCTCGTCTGGATTGCTTAAATCGTATAATTCCTCAAAAGTTACAAGCTGTTTTCCGTCAAGGGAAGTAGCGTCAAAGGTAAAGACAACTTCCACTTTCATGTTTTCGCTGTCAGCAGTAAAGGTGTAATCACTTTCCACACGTTTTCCATTGATAAGAAACTCTGCATTTTCTTCTTTCAACATCTGCCAGCCCACAAGTTTGTACTGTGTACCGACTTCTAAGCCCTCTAAGGTTACGGTATCAATGATTGTAACGTCTTTTCCTGCTTCAATCTCTTTGTTGCCGTCCTTATCGGTAGCAGTCGTATGAATTTTGATGATACGCTCTGTGATAAGTACCGTCTGCCCGTCGTCCTCAATGTCCTTGTGTTCCGCAACTTTTACGGGTTCGTCTGGATTGCTTAAATCATACAATTCCTCAAAGGTAACAAGGTTCTTGCCACCTAAAGCAGACGCGTTGAATGTATAGGAAATTTCCACTTTCATTTCTTCATCATCAGCGACAAAGGTATAATCGTTTTCTACACGTTTCCCGTCAATGATAAGCTCGGCGTTTTCTTCCTTTAACATCTGCCAACCTTTGAGCTGGTATTTTGTGCCTTTTGTAAGTCCGTCTAATTTGACAGTATCAACAATCGTAACCTCTTTTCCTGCAAGGATAGTCTTTTCGCCGTCCTTGCTGGTTGCTGTGGTATGGATAGAGATTTCTTTTTCGTATTCATCAGTCAAAGTCCCTAAATCAATCACAAGATTATTTCTTGATACCACGATTTCAAAAGGTGGGATAAGTTCAAAGCCTTTGTTACTGTTGCAACGCATTTCTTCAATGATGTAGGTATCATAAGGCAATGCACCTTTGCTGTCGTCTGGTTCAGAAGTTCCAAACCACACACCGTCCTCGCTGGTCTTGCCTGCGTTAGTATTGTGCTTGTGAGAAGCCCAGTCAGCAGAAGTGGAGAATTGCCCGTTATCATCAGTTACCACCACATGATTTTCGCCCGTCGTCTTGCTTGTGATCCTAAAGGGAACATCAGCAAGACGCTTGTGTGTGCCTGCACCGATTTTTACGCCCTCAATATCGCCACGCTTAATCTGATTATAGATAGAATGGGCTTCGTCGATTAAGTCCACGATTTTTCCGTTTTCTGTGATTGCAAAATCAATCGGTTTTGCACCGTCTGTCAAATATCCGTTTGGAGCTTCACTTTCAGCGATACTGAAATTTCCATAAGGTAAAAGGTCAGCAGAAGTGGAAGCGACACCCTCAAGGTTTGTATGAATAGTCTTTACGACTTCATTTTTCTTGTAGAGCTTGCCCTCAACCAATACCGCATTATCATTTAAGGAAATGATGTCAAAGGCAGTATCTTTCAAAGTGGCACTTCCTTGTGGTTTGGTATCGCCCGTTTCTAAATCTCGTTTCTGAATTTTGACACCGCCACGGATAACCTTGTCTGATACGGAAAACTGGTTACTTCCAGATAATACGGCAAGGTCGCCGTCCTCGGTAATCTGTGTTACATATAAGCCTTTTATCTGTTCGGACTTATCGCCAGCCTGCATATATGCACCCTCTAACAAGTAGCCGTTTGGAGCTTTTGTTTCTTCTACGGTTAGCGTCCCAAGTGGAAGAACCGCTTTGCTGTCCTGCATATAGAAGCTGTCGCCAGATACCTTGTATGCGTCCGCTAATTTTGTAATGTAGTGGGCTGTCCCGTCGCTGTCTGTTTCAGCGATTGTCTTTGTAACCCATGTACGAGTAGCTTCGGCAGGGAGATTGTCTTTATTATAGAAGCCAGCATAATACTTCCATGTAAATTCCGCGCCTGCTAGAGAAGCGTTCCCTTGCGGATTGTTTTTCTGTGTTTCCATGTCAATCTTGAAAAGCTCAATCAAAGTGTCCGTTACTTTTGGCGTATCAGATACTTTCAAAGTCGCTGTCTTTCCAGCTTCAACCTTTAAGGAATATACAGTTTTATCTACCTTATATCCTGCTGGTGCGGATAATTCCTTGATATAGATTGTGCCTGCTTTTACCTCTACAACATCTGTATTTCCGTTTTTATCAGTCGTAAGGGTGGCAAGCTGTTTTGTGCAGTCCTTATCAGCAAAGACACCGTATGTTGCACCAGCAATAGAGTAATTTTCGTTACCGTCTGTAATGCCGGTATTACTGGAAGTCTTTTGAAGTGTAGCATTTCCGACATTCAACTTCGCCCAGAATTGCCCTAATTCCTGTCCCTCGCCAGAGTAGATATAACCTCCACATTCATAGCGTCCTTTATTTTCTTTGACAAAGGCTCTTGCACCAGAGAAAACTTCGTCCTGCGTTGCCTTTGGAATTTCATCATAAGAAGCTCGCACGTTATCACATTGCCAGCCGAGATGTACGCTCAATCTCTGCCAGACTACACATTGTTCCAATAGATAAACTTGTTTGTAGTTCAGTTCCTTGTGCTTCGCCATACTGTTTGACATATTCTAAGGATAACGCCACATCTGAAATCTGGTCGGCACTCATGCGTGAGCTTGCGTCAGCTCTGGTCTTGTAGCCATTCTTAAAATCTGTATTGATGTCGATACAATAGGCAGTTTCGCCTCAACTTTCATCATGCCCTCATTGAATGTAGAACCAATAGAACCGTCATTCATTACTTTTTCAATGATACCGACACGCTCTGCACTTTCCGTCCAGTATTGCTTACTTTCTGCATGAACGGGTGTAGTCGGTAAAGCAGTAACGACAGTTGCAAGAGCTAAGAAGCCCGTACACAATCGTTTTAATATCTTTTTCATAAATCTAATGCTCCTTTCATTTTGGGTAATAAAATAGCCGTCCAATAAGAACGGCTGAAAATAGAAAAGGAACGTCATTTTAGGCGTTCCATAGTCTATGAAATATTCAATTTTTTCTTGTTTCAATACTGATGTGCTGTACCATATCTTTGCATATCTAGGAAAACTTGCGTATCAAGGCTCATTCGTTGGTAGTAAATAAGTAGTAAATTGATGAGTTTGTTTCCTTGAAAATGCTGATAGATACTGTATTTTAGCGGATAATCAGATTTTTATTGTGTTTTTTACTCAAATTTGTAGTTTTTGCGCTCTGTATAGTAGGCAATCGCCCAGCGCATGAAATCCTCGGTCACGTCAAAATACTCGGCCAAGTCCCACACTTCGGTCATGCCGTTCTTCACAGCTTGCTTGAGCTTCCCCCAAGGGATAAGCCGATACACCGCCCATTTGTTTGCCTTGTTCTCGTGCTGGGCGCGGACATCAAACGGCGTGTATTTGTTGTAAAACCCGCCGTAGACACAATGGCCGAGTTCGTGCGACAGCTTGACCGCCTCGTCCGCTTCGGATCGGATCTTGGTCGGATCCAAGGCGATAGCGCAAGTGCCGCCGATCGGAACCGAGAAAGCCTCAGCCGTTTGCATCGGGAAATAGTCCACGTCAATGTGGTTCCGCCACGCGTATAGATATAAGCTCGTTCTGCGATCCATAAAGTTACCTTTTGTTATATTGCTCACGCTTGAAACGTGCGTATGCCTTGATGTCCTCTAACGTAGCATCATCTATGTCGGTCGTGCCGAAAAGCGCGAATTTGATGTCGTCATCGTCTACAGTCGGACGGCTGGCAGGTTTTCTTATGTCTGTATTGCCGAGAAGGTAGTCCGTTGATACATCAAAAAATGCGGCTAAAGCAGCGACCGTATCCGTATCGGGATCACGTATGCCTTTTTCCCAGCCTGAAATTGTATTTTGAGCAACATGGAATTGCGTTGCTAAATCTTTTTGCGATAATTTTTTCTCTTTTCGCAATTCTCTGATGCGTATCATACAATCACCTCGATGCCATCATATCACTAAAAGTAATATAATTAAATATTATATCGCAACAAGCGAGAAAATTTTTCAAAATCTATTGACATATCGCGTATAGTGATATATAGTAATAATCGCAAAGAGTGATATATGGAGGTGGTATGATGCGCGGTGCTGAAATGGAAATCACGGAGTTGTATTGGGGTCGGCCCACGCCGGTGGAAGTTCAAGTGACATTTTCAATGCCTTACCGCGGTTGGTGCCAATTAGAAGCGTCACCTGAGTGGGATCAGCTACTGGATAAGTTGGAAGATGCTCAAAAACGACCAGAAAAGTTGTAGCACCTAAAGATGGAAGCTGCATAGGAATTGCGGTAGAGTATTCCTCATGTCGACTAATAATTTCTTTACCAATTCGCCGTGTTCGCGTGATGATGCGTTTGGGAATAGGCGTTGCATCATAAAAGTTTCCATC
Organism: Butyricicoccus sp. OF10-2; assembly: GCF_003481925.1. Taxonomy (NCBI): domain Bacteria; kingdom Bacillati; phylum Bacillota; class Clostridia; order Eubacteriales; family Butyricicoccaceae; genus Butyricicoccus; species Butyricicoccus sp. OF10-2. Next base: position 42,783 of record NZ_QUMC01000009.1, read on the forward strand.
AATTTCTAACGCGATGCGAGTGATGGCAATGGGAAGCTCGGAGTGATTCTCAAATGCGATATAAGAATAAAGAATTTCGTCGTTACAACGAAGTTTTAGAATACGAGCGATTATGGATTTTCTACGATGTGCGAGGTTGAAAAGAGAAATTGCAAAGCCTGCAACGGCGATTACAAAAGTAATATTTTCTTTTGTAAATAGGTCACATATAAAATTTATCATTTTAACACTTCCTTTCCCCTAAATTCTACCACGGGAAAGGAAGAAACACCAGAGGGAGGTGACACAATGCGAAGAATCAAAGAACTGCGACAGGCGAAGGGCCTGCGACAGGTAGATATGGCGGCACATTTTGGTGTTGGCCAGACCGCAATAGTCAAGTGGGAGAGCGAAGGATTGTACCCTCCGTCCCGACTGCTGCCGGAAATCGCAATCTATCTCGGCTGTACGCTGGACGATCTGTACAAAGGCGAGAAGGAGGCTATCTAATGGCTGCGAAGTATGTCACTCCTGCCGAACTGGCAGAGCGGTGGATCTGTTCGCCGGACTACATCCGCAAGCTGATCCGCATGGGCGTGCTCAGTGCGGTCAAACTCGGCGGCTGGAAAATCCGCTGGGACGAGGTTTACCGCTACGAAAAGGAGCAGGAGAAGCGCGACGCCGAACTGCTGCGGCAACAGCGTATCGGTTACATTCTGTGATAATTTTATCACAAACGGAAAGGCGAGGACAACGATGGAAAGATACCAGAATATCTACCAAAGTGCCCGCGAAGGTGCGGGTTTGACGCAGGAAAAAGCAGCGAGATGCTTGGCTGGTCTGTGCGGAATCTGCAGGCCATCGAGCAGGAGGACCGGACACCTACGCCGGTGCGCGTGGCTGAGATGGCAGAGGCGTATCGTGCGCCGTGGCTGCGCGGATATTACTGCAACCGGTGTCCGTTGGGTACACTGTGGCGGCGGCCGGAAAGCAATGTGGAGCTGCAGCAGCTGGCCTTGGAGGTCGGCTTGGAGAGCGAGGACTACGAGCAGGAGCGTGCCGACGCGCACGATCTGGCGATGATCGCCCTCGACCGCAAAATTGACGATGATGAATCATCGCGATATAACGCCATTGTGCAGCGTATGCTGCGGCGGGCCTATCTGGCAGAGATGGCCTTGATCAGCGGCGAGACAGCAAAGGAGAGAGAAAATTGAAAAACGGACAAAGAAAAAACGCCCAGACGGCGGCAACCGTACTGAGCGTCAATGCAAAAACATCTTGTATTTATAATTATACCACCACAGCCATCGACCGTCAAGTACCGGATTTTGAGGTTCTCAATGGCGGCTGTCAGGGCGTGCGCCCGCGCATGGTCGGCATCGGCTTTACGCTGCTGCTGCTCACGGCCGGACTGACGGACAACGGCACGCTGCCGCTGTGGGGTACGGTGCTGGTCGGAGTGGTCGGTGCGGTGATGATGTTGGGAGGGGTTAAAAACGGATAAGCCGAGCTATTATAGCATTCTGACCGCCGATGTGCGGTACGACAAGCGCCTGAGCGACTTCGCGCGGCTGTTATACAGCGATATTACGGCGCTGTGCAACCGACAGGGCTATTGTTCTGCGTCCAACGGTTATTTTGCGGAGGTTTTCGGCAAGTCTGCACGGACGATATCAGCCACGATTGCATCGCTGACAAAGTGCCGGTATATCACGATTGAGATGATCCGAGATGACGCGACCAACGCTGTTATCGGACGGAAAATCTGGGTGCAAGCAAGCGCACAGGACGCCGCCGAAAAGGTGGCAGACCCCATAGAAGAAAACTTCCATGGGGATAGAGAAAAACTTCCACACCCCATAGAAGAAAACTTCCAGTATATAAAGGAGAATATTACAAGTATAAATAATAACCCCCTTACCCCCACAGGGGAGAGCGAGTTGTTTAATCAATTCTGGGCGACGTATCCCAAGCACGTTGCCAAGAAGCCCGCACGGCGAGCATGGGACAAGCTGCACGCAGATGCTGATCTGCTGGCTAAGATCCTCGCGGCGCTGGAATGGCAAAAGCGCGAGGACAGCTGGCAGCGGGAGGCGGGGCGGTTTATCCCGAACCCAGCCACATGGCTTAACGCCCGCCGCTGGGAGGACGAAAAGCAGGCGGGCAAGCCGCCGGAGAGCAAACCGAGAGGAAGTGACTACGAGCAATGGTAAACGCAAAAGCAACGCTGGACGCGGAGTACAGCGTAATCGGCAGTCTGCTGCTTTCGCCGGAAATCACCGGTGAACTGTTGGCGGTGACGCACGAGGATGACTTCACCGTGCCGGAGCTCCGCGCGATCTACAAGGCAGCCGAAAAGCTGTTCACGGCTGGGCGTCCGGTGGACGCGGTCACGATCCGCGGCATTTGCGGCGCGGCATACAACGACCTGCTCATGCAGTGCATGGACGTGACGCCGTCGGCGCGACCGTGGCGCACCTACGTCAGCGCCATGCAGGAGCAGACCTGCGTCTACCGCCTGCACGAAATCGCCGCACAGCTTGCCTCGTGCCGCACCAGTGCGGAGGGACGGGTGCTTGTATCTCAGGCGGCGGCTGCCACAGGAGAGCGTAGCGGCACACAAATTGTCGGCATGATGGACGCAATGCTTAAATTCTACGACGACCAATCTACCGAGCGGAAATTCATCGCCTACGGTCTGGACAAACTGGACACGCGGCTGTACAGTGACTACGGCGATTTTGTCATTCTTGCGGGCCGTCCGTCGGCGGGCAAGACCGCGCTTGGCTTGCAGATGGCGGCGCACATGGCGCAGAGCGCAAAGGTCGGCTTTTACAGCCTTGAGACCTCGCCCGCCAAGCTGACCAACCGCCTGATCGCCAACCGTGCGATCGTGGACTTCGGGCACATCAACCAACGCAAGCTGACGCAGGAGGAAATGGAGCGCATCGTCCGGCTGCAGGGTGAGATTACGGCGCTGGATCTGGAGATGATCCCCGCAAGCGGCTGGACGGTGCAGGATATCCTTTCGACCGCGCTGCGCCGCCGTCACAAGATAGTCTTTATCGACTATCTGCAGCAGCTCCAGGGCAAGGGCAAGGACCGATTCGAGCAGGTCACGCGCATTTCGCTCGATCTGCACGCAATGGCGCAGACGCACGGCATTTTGGTCGTAGCGCTCAGCCAGCTTTCCCGCGCCGCGACGAGCCGCGCGGATGCCGCGCCGACGATGACCGATCTGCGAGAGTCCGGACAGATCGAGCAGGACGCGGACGTGATTCTTGCGCTGTACATCGACCCGGACGAGGACGCGCCGTTAAATTCCCGCCGCCTGCGGGTGCTGAAAAACAAGGAGGGTCGGCTCGGCGAGCTGGTACTGAACTTCGAGGGCGATATCCAGCAATTCTGCGAGTATCAGACCGGCGAGTAAGCAACGGCACGACATATCAAGCGAATGGAGAAACGAAATGAGGCTAAGAAAAGCAATCCCGCGTCTGCGGTTTGAGCGCCGCCGGTTGTACGCGCAAAGCAAGGTTTGTCCGCCGGAAATGCGGCGGGAATACCGTGAGAGAGCAGAGGCCATTGGCGCGGTGCTTGGGTATATCAAGCATCAGCGCCGGAGAGAGGAGCACCGCAATGCAGAGCAATGAGCAGCGTCGCGTCATCTGGCGGCATCCAAAAGGCATTTATGAAACGGTTGAGGTTTCCGGCACCGGCGTGTTTGGCGTGCCGTACTGTTACCGCGAAACCGTATACACCCAAGAACGCGACACGCGCGGCGTGGCCCGCAAGGAAATCCAGCCTGCACCGCCGAACGGCGGCAGACCGGCAGGAGGCCCGCGGATAGCGCTGACTGACAAAGAAGAGCGCGAAATTTGCGAAATGTACGAGACAATGCCTCTCGCAATCGTGGCAGCAAGTATGCACCGCTCGGCTAAAACGGTGCGAGCGGTGCTCGCAAAGCATGGCGTACCGCAGCGGAAATACGGTCCGCGAACGAAGTAAAACCACTGAAACAAGAAAAAGGAGCGAAAACATCTTGAAAACGATCTCTATTGTAAACTTAAAGGGTGGCGTCGGGAAGACCGTCACCGCCGTAAACCTTGCAGGTATTCTGGCGGCTGATTATGGCAAGCGCATTCTGCTGGTGGACGTCGATCATCAGGCAACGCAAGCCGCTACTGCGGTGTAGATACCGAGGAGCGCGGCGGTCTGGCCGCCCTGCTCACCGGCGGCGCTGTCTGCTACGACGAGGTGGTCGAGATGGCTACGATGTCTGGTGTGGACGTGATCCCGGCCGACATGTCGCTCGCAACGCTCGGCGTGGATGGCGAGTATACGTCGCAGATGGCGGTCCGCGCGATGCGCGACCTGCGCGACGCAGTGATCGAGGACGACAGCTATGATTACGTCATTTTTGACTGCCCGCCGGCATTCTCGCAGGCAAGCATCGGCGCGATCGCAGCCAGCAGCGAGGTGATTATCCCACTTAAAATCGGCCGCTTTGAGATCGAGGGTATGGACGAGCTGATCGAGCAGATTGAGAGCGTCCGCAAGATCAATCCGGCGACGCGCATCGCCGGTGCATTGCTGACGATGTGGCATAACTCGCCGGTCGTGCGAGATGGCGAGGAGTACATCCGGGAGACCTGCCCGGTGCGCGTATTTCGGACGATGATCCGGCGCACGGACAAGGTCGACGAGGCGGTTTTCGCACGCAAGGCCATCACAGAATGGTCTCCGACCTCGGCGGCTGCCCGTGATTACCGGGCGTGGGTTGGTGAGCTGATGGAGGTGCAGTAAATGGCTAAGAAATTTGACCTTGCCGCCCTGATGGGCGAGACGGTGTCCAAATCGGACACCGGAGAAATGCGGGTGGAGCAGATTCCACTCGTTGAAATCGAGGAAAACAAGAACAACAGCTACTCGCAGAACGACATTGACGAGTTGGCGGAGTCCATCAAGGTGATTGGATTGCAGCAGCCGCTTGTGGTGCGCCGCAAGCCGGAGGGCGGGTATCTGCTCCTCGCCGGACACCGCCGCCGGAATGCGCTGGCGCTGCTCGACCGCAAGGCCGCGCCCTGCATTGTGCTTGACGCTGATCTTGACCCGTCCCTGCAGGTGCTGATCCTGCACTGGACCAACACCATGGCACGCGGCGGCGGCGGTCTGACCGCTGAGTACACCGGTCAGGCGGCAAAGGAGATTGAGGCCGCGCTCAAGGATCTACAAGCGCGCGGCGTGGTTGAGCTGCCGGGCAAGCTGCGCAGTTATGTTGCCGAGGTGCTCAAAACTTCAGAATCCCAGATCGCCAGGGCGAAGACGATCGACAACGGCCTGACCGACGAGTGGAAAGAGCTGTTTCGGGAGCACCGCATTAACGACAGCGCCGCCTACGAGCTGAGCCAGTGCGATGCGGACCTGCAAAGGGAGCTGCACGGCGCGTACAAGGACCGCTATTGGAATTTAGACGCCAAGAAAATTAAAGCGCATCGCAAGGCGGCGGAATTTGACTTTACACCGCTGACCTGCCCGGAGGCATCGCCCTGCATAGAGCCTTGCACCGGCGCAGACAAGCGTGCCGCATGGGTGAAAGATGGCTATTGTGACGGCTGCTGCCATGAGTGCTCGCTTGCCGCCAACTGTGACCGCGTGTGCGGCAAGGTTAAGCAGCGCCTCAAAAACGAACAGGAAAAGGCTGAGCGCGAGGAAAACCACGAGCAGCAGATTGCAGCGTTTAACGCCTCACCGTTAGCAAAGGCGCGGCGCAACATCCGGTTTGCGCTGGCGTGCAAGGATATCCGCAACGTGGACGATCTGCCCGAAGCTCGCCACCAGTGGTATATGAGTTGGCTGTGGTCAGCAGATCCGCTTGCTTATCATGCACCCGACCTCAGCGACCTTTTCGAGGTGGCGCAGGCGCTTGAAATTGACCCATTTGAGATGATTTGCGGACGGGAGAGCGGCAGCGTTTGGCATGAGTACACCGATGAGCGGCCGCCGGAGGGCGCTCGGGTGCTGTGCAAGCTGTGCGGCTGCACTAATCGCTACGGTGAGTATGTTTACCGCGGCGGCAAGTGGTTCTTCCCGGATCTGGACGATGAAGCATGCGAGGCAAATATTCTCGTCAGCTCGTGGACGGAGGTGTTCCCGGAATAATGGCGAAGTGTAAGTTTTGCGGACAGGGCGTGCGCTCTGGTCCGGTATTCCATCCGGCTTGCTGGGAGCAGACGGTGAACAAACTTGCAAGCGAGTTCTGTGATGAGTATTGCAAGTTTCCGTTTGAGATGGACTATGAGGCGTTGGTAGACAAGTGCGAGCAGTGCCCGATGGTACGCCTGACAGCGCTGGGATGTGAAGACAATGCCTGAACTGAAACCTTGCCCGTTCTGCGGAAGTGAAAGCGCTATTGCTTATCATATCAACAGTCGCCCTCCTTACAGAGAGGCATATATTCCATTTTGCTTAAATGATGAATGTTTTATGAATATGAATGAATTTTGTTTTGCAACGAAAGAAGAAGCTGTTGAAGCATGGAATAGGAGAAGCGAAGAAACATGAAATTGGAAGATTTCGGACCCGTTTATATCCCGAACGCGCTTTTCATGCGGTTCGTTGGGGAAAACGGTGAATGCATCAGCGTGCGTGCTGAGCATTATGTAAAATTTCTGAACGAGATTTTGCGCGGTAAAACGATGTTTTATCGCTGGAAGCTCGGCGAACACAACGACGAAGCGGAATTTGTCAAAGCCACACTTCCGAAACATATGCATCTGATTGATATTGAATTATCAAACGGTGAGAAACACGAAATTCGTGATGGTAACGGTGAACTTTTCATCGTTACCGACACAGAGAAGTTTGAAATCATGTCCGCCGCCGATTATGTGAACGAATGTCTTAATCGAACAAGGCGAGAATTACGTCCGCCTCGAAAATAACGATTGACAATTCATAAAATCGAGGATATTCTATAAAACTACACGCGGACGGGGACAGCCTCGTCCGCTGTGGTGTTCAATTTGGACACCGGGAGGACTGAATGAAGAGGAGAAAGACAATCCGCGCCGGACGGCTTGTGTGGGACATTACCTACACGGTGCCGCGGCCGAACGCCAGCAAGCAGGAGCGCAAGCGCATCCGCGAGGTGACGGAGGAGCAGGTGGCGCGAACCAACGCGAACACCGCGCAAAGAAAATTGGAAATGCTGATGGCGACCAACTTTGACGAGGGCGATTTAGTGCTGACCGTCACCTATCGAGATGCGGACCTGCCGGACAGCGCCGACGTGACACGCAAGCACCTCGGCAAAGTGTTTGCGCAGATGCGGGCCTACCGCAAGGCGCGAGGTCTGCCGGATCTGAAATACATTTATGTGCTCGAGGGCAGGCACGGAGACCACCGGCCTCACGCGCACATTATCATCAACGCCGCAGGCGGTGACTTGGAGCTGATGCGGTCACTCTGGCTCTGGGGTGACGATATCCAGCTGAACTACGTCCGCGAGCGCGGCTACGACGGCTGGGCGGGCTATCTCACCAAGGAGCGCCGCGAGGCATCGCTCAACGGTAAAAAGCAGTTTGTCGGCAGCCGCAACCTTGCCCGACCGGTCACGACTTACGAATGGGTGGACGACGGCACGACCGTTGATGCACCGCCCGGAGCACAGGTGCTCGATGAGGGCGGCGGCCGGAACGAAGTCGCAAGCTGCAAGTACATCAAATACCTGTTGCCGAAAACCATACATTATAATAGTAAGACAGCGCGCAGTCACAAGCGCGTTGATTCTGGCTTGGAACTGTCTATAACATATGACAGAGGGCCGGAGAAACAACGCCGAAAGGGTAGACAGGAGCGGAAAACGAGTGTATAATCATAAACAGAAGAAGAAAATCGTGTGCCCGCGATGCGGACGCCCGACACGCGTGCAGGTCACGCTGAACGAAACCCACCTGTGGCATTTCCCACTGTGGTGTGAAAAGTGCAAAAGCGAGTCCGTCGTCGATTTTGACGGCGTGAGCCAGAATCCATCGAGATCCGAGCCGACTGCGTAACATTCCCGCGAGGAGTGTACGCCGTCGGCTTTTTATTTTACCCGAAAGGCGGTGAGCCGCGTGCAAACGGTGCGCGAAATGATACCCGAGTACAACGCAAACCTCGACCGGCTACGTCAGCGGCGGCAGGAGCTGCTGCAGGAACGCGAACTTGAACCGAGCTTTGAGAAGCGCTACAAGCTGACCTGCCGCGTTGATCGAATCAACCGGATCATCGAGTCCACCAGCGCAGCGCTGCACGCGATGCAGGAGTATGTGCGCTGATGGCAAAGCCTTGGGCGAAAGCGTTCTACAACTCGGCGGCATGGCGCGACACCCGCGAAGCCTACATGGTCAGCAAGCACGGACTGTGTGAGCGATGCGGCAAGCCGGGACTGATCGTGCACCATCGCAAGGCACTGCGGCCGCAGGACATGAACGATCCGGCACGCACACTCGGCTGGTCCAACCTCGAGCTGCTGTGCCATCACTGCCACGACATTGAGCACATGGCAAAGCACAGCGGCGCACGCTGTGGCTTTGATGAGGACGGAAACCTACTCCCCCCATTCGAGCCGCGGCGCTGACCGGCGGAAGACCGCACCACCCACTCAAATTTCACCGAGTGACGGGTGCAGGAGGGGTGTAGTTGAGAGGAGGTGCGGCATGGGAAAACCGAAGGCCGAAACAAGAATAAAACGCGAGCGCGAGAAGCTCGCAGAGGTCTTTGCAAAAATGGACGAAAACAAGCGGAAAACCGCCGAAAAACTCATGGATAATGCGGCTTTTATGGCCGTAACTCTGGAGGATTTACGGGATTCCATCAACGAAAACGGCTGTGTATCCGAGTACCAGAACGGCGAAAATCAGTTCGGCACGAAGAAGTCGCCGGAGGTCGAAGTGTACAACACAATGATAAAAAACTACACCACAGTCATCAAGACGCTGTGCGACCTGCTGCCGGAGTCCAACGGGGAAATGAATGCCCTGACTGAGTGGCAGCGCACGGCCGCAGGGAGGCGTATCGGCTGATGGGAAAGCGCACGATCTGTCCGCTGACCTGCCCGATGATCAACAGCCAGGGATTTTGCGAGAGCGCTTGGACGCGGGCATCGCAGGTGACGGAGTGCCCGCACCGGAAAATGCGGGAAACGGTGTCCAATTTGAACACCGGCAACGAGAAGTAACAACGAGAGCCAGAGGCCTACGAGCCCAGAGCCGACAGACTGCCAGAGATGGTGCTGTCGGCTCTTTTTGTTTTTGCGCTGTGACGGACGGTATTGCCATTCCGTCCACCCATATCGAGTATATGGGCAAGGATACGGCGGCACATCCGGCAATGGGATCGCCCGGGTGCGTCCGTCAGAGCGCAAAAGCAGGCGAAACCGGAGGAGGTGAGCAGTACGGCAGCTAAAACAGACCCCAGACAGGCGAGAGAACGTCTTGTTAAACGCATGGAGCGCGAAGCAAAGAAAACACCGGCACCGGAGGGTGAAAACTGGCTGGAGCAGTACACCTGTCTGGTGCTGACCGGCAAAATCACTGCGTGCCGCAAAGTCAGAACGCTGTGTGCCGTCCTGCTCGACAAGCTGCGTCACCCGGAGAAGTACCGGCCGTGGGTGTTCGATGAAGCCCTGGCAAACCATCACATTGAGTTTGTGGAGCGGTTCTGCAAGCAGCCGCAGGGTAAGCTCGGCGCACCGCTGCGCTTGGAGCTGTTCCAGAAAGCACGCTGGCAGGCGATTTTCGGCTTTGTCGATGCACACACCGGTCTGCGGCAGTATCAGGAGTGCATGATCGTCGAGGGACGAAAGAACGGCAAAACGACCGAGTGCGCCGGTATTGAAATCGACCTGCTCGCTAATGATGGTGAGGGTGCACCGGAGATTTACTCCATCGCAACCAAGCGGGAGCAGGCGGCGAAGAGCTTTAACGCCTGCGTCAATATGCGAAAGCAGTCGCCGGAGCTGGCGGCGGCTATCCGCAAGCGCCAGAGCGACCTGTACTACCCGTACAACCTCGGCTTTATCACGGCGCTGGCGAGTGCAACCAACACGCTCGACGGTCTGAACGCTCACGGCGTACTCGTGGACGAGCTGGCGGCTATCAAGAATCGTGCGATCTATGACGATATGAAGCAGTCCATGTCGGCACGAGAGCAGCCGCTGCTGTTTTCCATCTCGACCAACGGCTTTGTGCGCGAGAGCATTTTCGATGCCCAGTACGAGTATGCCGCCGGTGTGATTGACGGCTCGATCGATGATGACACGTTCCTGGCATGGATCTACGAGCTGGACGAGCGGGACGAATACCGCAACGAGAAAATGTGGATCAAGGCAAATCCCGGTCTCGGCACCATCAAGAAGTTCGATTATCTTCGACGCATGGTGCAGAAGGCGGACAACGATCCGTCCTTCCTGCCGACCGTACTGGTCAAGGACTTCAACCTCAAGGAGAACGCCGCGACAAGCTGGCTGACCTGGGCGGAGTGCTCAAATCCGGAGACGTTCCGCATTGCCTTCGATTACGGTATCGGCGGCATGGACGCGGCGGACAGCATCGACCTTGCCGCGGCAACAGTCATCTGTCAGCGACCGGGTGACCGGAAGATTTACCGCCGCAGCATGTACTGGCTGCCGCAGAGCGTACTGGACGCGGACGCCGCCGCCGGCAACCGCCGCGAGCGCGACAGCGTGCCGTATAGCCTGTGGGTCAAGCGCGGCCTGATGCGCGCCGTGCCGGGCAACAAGGTGGACAAGCAGGTCATGCTCGACTGGTTCGTGGAGCTGCGCGACGAGGAAGACCTGTATGTCCGCTACATCGGCTATGACCCGTGGCACATTGATGACAGCCTGCTCGACCGCTTCAAGGCCGAGTTTGGCGAACAGTGCATGATACCGGTGCGGCAGGGCACCTTGTCGCTGTCCCAGCCGATGAAGGACCTCAAGGCCGACCTCGGCGCCGGTCTGGTGGTCGATAACAACAACCCGATCGACAAGTGGTGCATGGTCAACACCGAGGTCCGCACCGACATCAACGGCAACATTCAGCCGGTTAAGATCACGGACAGCCGCCGCAGGATTGACGGCACGGTTGCGCTGATCTGCGCGTACAAGGTGCTGCAGGACCACTACGACGACTATGTAACGATGAACGAGGAGGCGTAACATTGGGATTGCTTGAGAAGCTGTTTCCGCGGAGACCGCCCGGAGGGACAGCACCAAGGGAATATTTTAAGACACTGACTGCCTACCAGCCGGTCTACACGACCTATCGCGGTGGCCTGTACGAGATGGAGCTGACACGGGCGGCGATTGCGGCGTTTGCGCGGCATTGCAGCAAGCTGCACCTCGAGGTGACGGGCGATGCCCGGCCGGATCTGCGGCGCGTGCTCGGGATGCAGCCCAATCCGTTTATGGATGCGAGCAAGTTCCTTGCGCGGCTGGCGACCATCTATCTGGTGCAGAACAACGCCTTTATCGTGCCGATGGAGGACAGCGCCGGACGGCTGATCGGCTATTATCCGGTACTGCCGCAGCAGTCCTCGGTGCGTGAGTACGGCGGTGAGCCGTATCTGCAGTACAGCTTCTGGGGCGGTCAAAAGGCCGCGATCGAGCTGAACCGAGCGGGTATCCTGACCCAGCACCAGTACGAGGACGATTTCTTCGGTTCGGACAACCGGCCGCTCATGCCGACCATGCAGATGGCGCAGACGCAGGCCGAGGGCATTATCAACGGCATCAAGAATGCAACGACCATTCGGTTTCTGGCTCGTCTGAACGGCAACCTCAAGGAAAAGGACATCACCGCCGAGCGCGAACGCTTTGCGCGGGACAATCTGGCCGGTAATTCGACCGGCGTTGCCATGTTCGACAGCAAGTACGCGGACGTTAAGCAGATCGAGTCGGCGGCGATGGTCGTCAATCCCAAGCAGCAGGAGCTGATCCGCGCGAGCGTGTTCGAGTATTTCGGTACCAATGAGAAAATCCTCACCAACACCTACAACGAGGACGAGTGGAACGCCTACTACGAGGGATTTATCGAGCCGTTTGCCATTCAGCTGTCGCTGGTGCTGACGGCTATGACGTTCACACCGGAGGAAATCGCGGCAGGCGCGTCCATCATCGCAACGGCGAACCGTTTGCAGTATGCGAGCAACCAGACCAAGCTGAATGTCGTGACGCAGCTGTTCGACCGCGGCTTCCTGACCCACAATATGGGTCTGGAAATCTTCAACATGAGTCCGGTCGAGGACGGCGACAAGTACTACATCCGCAAGGAGTACGCAGAGGTGTCCAATCTGGACGCCGTGGGCGATACGTCAAAGGAGGGCGACAATGGCGATCACACCGGAAACCCATGATTACCGCACTTTTGAGGTGCGGGCGTTGGACACGGGGGAAGAGGATAAGCAGTACCGTGTGGAAGGGTACGCGGCGGTTTTCGACGAGGAGACCGTGCTGTACGAGTACGACGGTATCGAGTACAAGGAAGTCATCGACAGGAGCGCGTTTACGGGAGCGGAGATGCGCGATGTCGTGATGAATTATAACCATGGGGGTAAACCCGTGGCACGGACCAAGAACGGCACCTTGCAGCTGACCGTGGACACACGCGGTCTGCGTATTTCGGCTGACCTGTCCGGCACCGAGGAAGGGCGGAGGCTCTACGAGGAAATCCGGGGCGGTTATCTGGATCAGATGTCGTTCGCGTTCACCGTCAACAAGCAGGAATATGACCGCGCAAAGCATCTGCGCCGCATTACCGGTTTCAAGCGGGTGTTTGATGTAGCGGCGGTGGATATTCCGGCGTACGACGGCACCAGTATTGCGGCACGCTCGTGGGCAAAGGCGGAGGCCGAGCGCGAGCACGCGGAGGCGGACAAGCGTCGCAGGCTGGAACTCAAGCTGAAAACCTATGGTATTACAAAGGAGGAAAAGTAAATGAGCAAGAATCAGAACAAGCAGGCGATCTTCGGCGGTTTCCGCAATCAGGTCGGCCTGCAGTTTTTTGCAGGCAAGAACCGCATGACCGAGATCGAGGAGCGTCTGGCAGCCATCCGCACCGAGATGGACAGCGAGGGTGCAGACCTTGACGCATTGAGCACCGAAACCGACAGTCTGCTCGAGGAGCGCAAGACCCTGCTGGGACAGGCAGAGCAGCGCCGCAATCTGCTGAACAAGATCGCAAACGGTGCGGGCGGCGAGGTACGCACGTTCCAGCCGCAGCCGACTCCGCCGGAGCAGCGCGAGTATGACCGCTCGAGCGAGGAATACCGCTCCGCATGGCTGAAAACGCTGGCAAACAACGAGCTGACCGAAACCGAGCAGCGTGCATGGTCCACTGCAACGGCTTCCGCCGGTCCGCTGGTACCGACCCAGACCGCGAACACCATCATCGAGAAGGTGCACCAGTACGCACCGTTGCTGGACAAGGTAACGCTGCTGCGCGTGCCGGGCAATGTCACCTTTGCAGTTGAGAGTGAGCAGGCAGATGCAGCCTACCACACCGAGAATGCAACTATCACCGCAGCAGAAACCGGCCTGACCAAGATCAACCTGTCGGCGTACGAGATCACCAAGCTCGTGCAGATCTCCAAGTCTGTACAGCAGATGGCGCTCGATGTATTCGAAAACTGGCTGACCGATATGCTGGCGAAGAAGATCGCAAAGCTGATCTCGGACACCATCATCAAGGGCACCGGCACGGATCAGGGCACCGGCATCGAGAAGGCGAATACCTGGGGCGCGACCAACTCGGTCACTGTCGGCAAGACTGCCGCACTGACCAACCAGAACGTGCTCGATCTCATTGCACTGCTGCCCGGCGGCTACGATGCAGGCGCACAGTTCCTGATGAGCAAGAAGACCCTGTTCACCGACTTTATGCCGCTGCAGGACAAGTCCAAGAACGACCTCGTTCGCATCGAGGGCGGCAGCTACTACATCTACGGCTATCCGGTGCTCATCGACGAGCGCATCGGTGACCACGAGGCGTATCTGGCTGACCTGTCCACTGTCATCGGCAATATGCCGGAGGACGTGACCATTACCTCGACGTTTGACGTCAAGACCAATGCGTTCCTGTTCCTCGGCTGTGCGATGTTCGACTGCAAGCCGAGCCAGGCCGATGCGGTCCGCAAGCTCGTGAAGGCGAGCGCCTGATGCTGACGCTCGACCGCTTTAAGCTGTACGCCCACATCGACCATGCGGATGAGGACGAGCTGATTGAGAGTCTGATCCGGGCGGCAGATACTGCCGTCCGGGATATGACCGGCAAGGAGCCGCCGTCGGACAGTGATGAGCTGTTCGACACGGCTGTGCTCCAGCTGACGGCGCACTGGTACGAAAACCGCACGCCTGTCACGGACACGAGCGTGACACAGGTGCCGTTTACCGTGCAGACCTTACTCAATCATATCGCCATGTCCAGCCGATACCCGGAAAAGGAGGGCGCAAATGGCGCTGACCAATGATCTCAGACACCGCCTGACGGTGTTTAACAAGCACCAGATTGAAAACGACATCGGCGAAACCTGCTGGCAGTACACCGAGGACGGCAAGATCTGGGGTGCGCTGACTGTCATGTCCGGCAGGAACGAAACCTTGCCGGGCGACACGGTGCGCGCCGAGGTCACGCACAAGCTGACCATCCGGCCGCGCTCGTGCAGATTGACCACGGCGACGTATTTCGTCTATGAGGGTCAGCGGTATGATGTGCTGTACTGGCAGCCGCATTACAAGCGCCGTGACCGTCTGGAGGTTATGCTGAAGCTGGTGATTGAGGATGCGTGACGGGTTTGACTGCTCGGAACTGATGGACTTTGCGGAACGTCTGGGGGCACAACCGAAAGAAATGCTGAAAGCGCAGAAAAAGATGCTGCGTACCAGCGGCACAAAGCTGCGCCGAAAAACGGCTCAGCGTGCCCGGGCTGATGTGCGCCGTACAGCAGTCCATCGTCCAAAGTATGACCGTAAAGCAGGCGACTATCACCGGAGCATCAAGCGCGGCAAGGTCAACAAGAGAGATGACGAGATGCGCATCCGCGTATATTCCTCGGATAAAATCGGTCATCTCATTGAGGACGCTGGACGCCGGAATTGCGTGACGGCTCAAAGGGCAGTTATCAGGCAGGCAAAAAGGTGTTTGCTAAGGCTGCTGAGGAATTTGAACCGGAGTTTGAGTCGGCCGCCGAGGATATGGTTGACGGGTTGATAGATAAAATATGACAATTCGAGAAGTACGCGCGGCACTGACCGCGCTGTTAAAGCAAGCAGCACCCGGTGTTCCGGTGTCCAAATCGGACACCGATAAACCCGTGGTGCGTCCGTCCTTCAAGATCGACATATTCCCGGCAGAGGGAAACGCCGCCTGCGGCGGTACACGGGAACGGTCGATCGACGTGGACGTTTGGTACTATCCCGCCGAGCGGGTGGAGTACCTCGAGGAGTGCAGTGAGATGGCGGAACGCCTGATCGCCGCACTTGAAACCGGTATCGACACCGGTGAGATCGTGCTGGTGCCGGACGATACGGTCAGCACGACTATATCGCTCGGTGTGCTGGTGCTCCA
The DNA here is from genome assembly GCF_003481925.1 of Butyricicoccus sp. OF10-2. NCBI lineage: Bacteria > Bacillati > Bacillota > Clostridia > Eubacteriales > Butyricicoccaceae > Butyricicoccus > Butyricicoccus sp. OF10-2. The sequence goes on from NZ_QUMC01000009.1 coordinate 58,370, forward strand.
GTTTGCACTCAGCTGGTGCGAGAGCGCCGCCGAAACCGGAGAAATGATGGAAACCCTCGAATACTGAGAGGAGGAGTAAAACCAATGGCAATTACAATGCCGAAAATCGAAATCAGCTTTGAGCAGAGAGCTGTGTCGCTCATCGGACGCTCGGAACGCGGCATCGCAATCCTGATCGTGCGCGACGATACGGATAAGAGCTTCACGCACAAGCAGTACAGCGACCTCAGCGCCGCACAGGCGGACGAGAGCCTGTACACCGCAGACAACTACAACGCCATCTGCGACTTGCTCGGCTTTGCGCCGTACCAGATGCACCTGTTCCGACTGGATACCACCGGAGCACTGGCCGACACGCTGACAGAAATCTCTAAGACGGTCAAAACCGGCTGGCTGACTATTGCCGGCCAGAGTGCAGATGATGGTATGGCGCTTGCCGCGTGGGTCAAGACGCAGGACAGCACCAAGAAGAAAACCTACAAGGCGGTCTGCTATGACCTCACGACTCTGCCGGATGATATGCACGTTGTCAATTTCATCAACGAAAAGGTCACGTTCTCCGATGATCGCGGGGAAAAGGACGGCGTAGCGTATCTGCCGTCGCTGGTCGGCATTTTCGCCGTCTGCAACGTGACGAGAGGCAGCACCAATTATCAGTGCTCCAATCTGAAAGAGGTGCAGGAGGTCGAGGACAACGATGCGGCGCTTGGCACCGGCAAGTTTATCCTTGTTAACAGCGAGGACAATACCGTGCGTATCGCGCAGGGCATTAACTCTATGACGACCACGGACGGCAAGACCAAAACCGAAGATATGCAGTTCATTGAAACCGTGGAAGCAATGGACATGATGAAGGACGACATTGCGGCGACATTCCGGGAAACGTATCTCGGCAATTACCGCAACAGCCGCGACAATCAGATGATGTTGGTGGCAGCGCTCAACAGCTCGTACTTCCGTCAGCTCGTGCAGCAGAATATCCTCGACCCGGACTACGCGAACGCCGCCGCCATCGACACGGACGCGCAGCGCGCGGCGTGGGTGGCATCCGGCAAGAGCGAGGCTGCGGACTGGGACGATGATACTGTCAAGGCCAACCCGTTCAAGAGAACGGTTTACCTGACCGCAAATGTCAAGATTCTGAACTCGATGACCGATCTGATTTTCCCGATCGCGATGGCATAAGGAGGTACATATGGATAGTTTTAACCCGAATCGCGTGCTCCATTCCAATCAGGGCAATATGTGGTTCAACGGCAAGCGCCTTTCCACGCTCCAGAGCGTGGAGGCGAAGGTCACCGGCGACTTTGAAGAGGTCAACAACTGCGGTGACCCTGCGACTTATCGCATTTATAATGGTTATTCCGGCGAGGGCACGTTTACGATGCTCAAGATCGACTCGGAAGTGCTGAAGCTGATGGCGGACGCCTTCCAGACCGGCGAGATGCCGACGACGACCATTATCACTGCCCTCGAGCAGAAGGGCACGAACAAGGTCGAGCGCATCGCGTACCGCGATGTGACTATCGACGAGATGTATCTCGCCAAGTTCGAGAAGAAGAGCAAGATCGAGGAAGAAGTGCCGTTCAAGTTCGGTCACTTCGAGGTTCTTGAGACGATTTAAGGAGGAGTAAAGCATGGACAAGAAGTTACTGGACGCGCTGGCGGCAAAAGCCGAGCAGCGCAAGGCTGACAAAGCCAAGGTCATTCAGTTTAAGGTCGGCGGTCAGCTGCTTGATTTTGTTAAGATCGGGCATACCGCACAGCTGGATGCTTATGAGGCATTTCTCGCTGCACGAGAGCAGCCGGCGCAGATGCTGAACATCGGCGCACAGCTGATCTACGAATGTTGTCCGGCATTGCAGGACCCGGAGCTGCACACCGCGCTCGGCGTGACCGACCCGTACGACGTTATCTGGGTGCTGATGGATGTCCGCGAGGTCAATGAGCTCGCGGCAGTCCTGTTTACCTGGCTCGGCCTGATTGCCGGTGATGAGGATGAGGACCCGGCAAAAAACTGATTGAGCGCGACCCGGTGCTCGACCTTGCAGCATTTTACGCGGCGCGAGGCATCACGCCGGAGCAAATCCGGCAGATGAGCTACGCAGACCGTGCGGTGCTGCGAGTCGGGCGGGCGCGCTGGTACGAGGATATGATAAACCTGATTGCGGCAGGCGTCTGCCGCGCATACGCACCGGAGGAGGGACGGAATAGTGGCTAAAAATAAGGTTATCAACACCGTCCTCACCTTGAAGGATGAAATGTCCGGCGGACTGGTCGCTGCGGCGAAGGCCGCGAAGAAGTCCGGCAAGAACATTGATGACAGCATGATGCAGGCCACCCGCAAGGTGGTCGCATTCAAAAATAAATCGCTCACGGCGTTGGGGGATTTTGCAAAGAAGGGTGTCAAGGCTGCCGGTGCGGCTGTTGCAGGCATGACCGCTGCGTTCATTGCACTCGACGGTGCCACCGAGGAGTACCGCGTTGCGCAGGGCAAGTTAAACGCTGGATTTCAGGCGGCGGGCTTTTCCACCGATGTCGCTCGCAAGAGCTACCGCAACTTTTATGCGATCCTTGGTGATACGGACACCGCGACCGAGGCAAGCCAGCTGCTTGCCAACATGGCAAAGAATGCGGAAGATGTAACGAAATGGACGCGGATCGCCGCAGGCGTGCATGGTACGTTTGGCGATTCGCTGCCGATCGAAGGTCTGGTAGAGTCCGCCAACGAGACTGCGCGAACCGGACAGGTGACCGGCGTTTTCGCTGATGCGCTGAACTGGGTCGGCATCATGGAGGATGATTTTAACGCCAAGCTGGAGAAAACAACCGATGTCAGCAAACGAAATCAGCTGATCATGGATACGCTCTCCAAGACCTACGACAAGGCTGCGGACAGCTTCTACGCCAATAATCAGCAGGTCATCAACGCCCGGCGTAATCATGCGACGCTGGACGAGATGCTGGCCAAGGTGGGAGACACCAGTTCCAAACTCAAAAGTCAGTTGTGGGTGCTGGCGGGCGCCGCCGAGGACGGCTCAATCCGATCCGGATCGGCGCTGGACTGGGTGCAGAAAAAAGCGGATGCGCTTACTGATTGGCTTTCCAATCTGGATCTCAGCAATCTGAAAAAACAGTTTGATGAGAAGTTTGCGCAGACCCTGCAGAAAGCCGGAGATGCAGTGCAGTGGTGCCGCGACAATTCCGACACTTTGATTGCAACACTGAAGGTACTGGCGGGTATGTGGGCCGTGAAGAAGGTGCTCGATTTTAACAGCGGCTTGACTAATTCTATCAGCACAATTGGTGGAGCGATTACTACTCTCCTGACCATGACCGGTGTACTGGGCGGTCAGGCTGCCGCCACCGGCACAGCGACAGTTGCACAGACCGGACTTAACACTGCAATGGCGGCAAACCCGATCGGTGCAGTCATCCTGCTGTCGAGGCACTGATTGCGGTCGGTGTGCTGCTGTACAAAAACTGGGACACCATCAAGGCCGGTGCGCAGAGCCTTTGGAACAAGTTTAAGGATGTCAGCATTCGCATTGGCACTGCCTTTCCCGGGGCGTTCAACAAGGTCAAAAATGCCGCTAAGACGGCGCTGGAATGGGTAGCAAGCAAGCTGTCGTGGCTTAATGACAAGATTGAGAGCATCCCCATCCTCGGTAGCTTGTACAAGGGTGCCAAGGGTGTACTGGGCGACGCTATCGAGTGGGTAGACAATGCCACAACGGGCAATCGCTCGGGCACGTCCACAGGTACGACCAAGACAACAACCAGAAGCAAAACGACTACAACGGCCGGTCCGGTCAAGACCACGACCTCGACCACTACGACGGTACCTAAGCCGACACCCAGCAGCCTGCTGAGCCTGCCGGGACTCGGCAAGGCAACCGGTACGCCCTATTGGCGCGGCGGCCTGACCCGTGTCAACGAGCGCGGCGGTGAGATCATGAACCTGCCGAGCGGCACGCAGATCATCCCGCATGATGTGTCTGTCAAGGCGGCAGGCGGTCGGAGCGTGACGGTCAATGTCACCATCCAGGGTAACGTGATCGGCAACCGTGAATATACCGAGCAGGTCGGAGAGTACGTCGGCCGCAAGGTGCTGGCGGCGCTCGGCAACACATAAGGAGGTGCGGTGCGTGTACAAGATAATTTTCTCGGTCAACAACAACGAGGAGGTCTGGACGCTGCCGCACTGTCCGCCGGATTTCCCGATTCCACAGCCGGAGCAGCACCACGAGACCTACGAGGGCCTGAGTCGAGACTATCGCCGCATCGGCACGCTCGGTCTGCGGCACATGGAGTGGACGGCGCTGCTTCCAGTGCACCGATACTCCTTCATGCCGTCTGAGGCGTCTGCGGATGGTTGGGCGTATGTCGATTTTCTGAGCCGGTGGCGCGACAAGAAGGTGCCGTTCCGGCTGATCGTGCTCGACAGCAAGGGCGCGGCACGGCTTAACATGCCGGTGACGGTTGACAGCTTTGATGTTACCGTGCGAAAAAACGGCGATTTGGAGTATTCCATCGCCGTGACAGAATACAGATTTATAAAATGAGGAGGTGCGCCGATGGCGGCAGGATATGTCGATGACCACAAGCTGATATTGTACCGCGACGGCGCACAGCCGCGCGATATCACCGCATTTGCGAGTGACATGACGCTGACGGACGACCTTGATACGCTGGCGGCAGAGCTGACGTTTAAGACGTTTATCTCGCCGTGGGACAAGTACACGCCAAAGCTCGGCCTCGCGCCGGGCGATAAGGTGCGCGTGACCAATCAGGGCAAAACGGTCTTTTCCGGCATCATTATCACGGTGACGCTGGACGGCGGTGTTACCGCTTATGACCGCGGCTGGTATCTGAATAAGTCGGAAATCGTGCTGCAGGTCAACAACCTTGCGGCCGATCAGGTCATCCGCAAGGCGTGTGCCAAGGCGGGCGTGACAGTCGGAAAGGTGTGCAGCCTGCCGACCAAGATCACGCAGTTGTGGACCGGCTCTACGCCGTCCGACATTATCAGCGATGTGCTGGACACCTGCACCGCCGCGACCGGCAAGGGCTATCGCCACAGGGTCGGTGACAGTGGTCTGGTGGTGGAAGCGCTGCCGACCGCGCCCATCAAGGCATACCACAAGCCGGCCGCCAACATCGCAGCGTTCGACATTACATGGGCGCTCGGGCAGGTGAGCGGCGAGGACAGCATTGAGGACACCTACAACGCTGTTGTCATTGCCGCCGAGGACGACGGCAAGGCGTACATCGGCGCACAGGCCAGCAACGCGGCATCCATCAAGCGCTACGGCTTTATGCAACATATTGAGACCGTGACCGAGAACCCCGGTACGGCTGTGCTTGGGCAGATGGTGAAAAATCTGCTGAAAAATGCCGACAAGGTAGGGCAGACCCGCTCTATCTCGGAAATCTGGGGATGTGATGAGGTGCAGAGCGGCGTGGTACTACGATTTAACTCGCCCGCGTTTGGCATCAAGGGCAACTTCCGTATTACTCGCGTGGAGCATCACTACGGCGGTGCAGGACACACGATGGCGCTCGAAATCACGGCACTCGAGCAGGTGCGAGCCGCCGCCGAGGGCAAGACTGACGCGGCAGCCATCAAGGCCGCCAGCACGGACAAGGTGCAGGTGTTCGGCCTGCCGGATCTGTCCGGCGGCAGTGACGTCGGCTCGGGCGGCACCATTGTCAAGGCGCTGTTTACTGCCTACTATCCGGCTAACAATGCGCTGGAGGGCGGTTATCTGGATGCACAAGGCAACAGGCTCGACCCGAGCAAGCACACCTGCGCCGCACCGCCGTCTGTGCCGTTTGGCACCAAAATCACGGTGCGCGACACGGGCACAAGCCTCGACGGCACGACCTACACGGTCAACGACCGCGGCGGCGCAATCCAGATCGTGAACGGTGTGTACCACTTCGACCTACTCATGTCGAGCAACGCCGAGTGCAACCGCTGGGGACGCAAAAACGGCTCTGCGATCATCGGCGGATCGGGCGGCGGCTCGGGCAGTGCGGTGTCGTTTATCAACACGGCACTGGGCGAGGTCGGTTACAAGGAGTCCGGCAAGGACATCAACAAGTACGGCCAGTGGGCCGGTCACAACGGTGTTGCCTGGTGTGTTTATTTTGTTTGCTGGTGTGCGTATAAGTCCGGTGCGCTATCCCGACAGGCTACGGCTACGTTGGCGATATGAGCAGCTATTTCAAGTCTCGCGGCAAGTACAAATCGGCAGGCAGTTACAAGCCTAAGGCGGGCGATCTGATGATTCAGGGTGACCGTCACATCGGCATTGTAATTTCTGCTGGAGCATCGTCGTTTGAGACGGTGGAGGGCAACTACTCCAACAGCGTCAAGCGCGTAACGCGCAGCTATGGTGAGGTGTCCGGTTTCTGTACGCCGTGGGGATAACTACTAAATATAGCGCAGTTGTGGATAAAACTGTGCAAGATGTGGAAAGGAGTGCGCCAGTGGCATGGGATACAGAGATGGCTTTGGCCATCAAGAACACCGCGAGAAAAGCGGCAAAGAGCCTACCCAAAGGCTGGTATCGCGCCGAGGTCTTGCAGGTAGCGCCCAAGTTGATTTTTTCTGTGGTAAGCAAGGAATTTCAGTTCAGCACGGGAGATGGCCTGATTATGACCGCCACGGCAAAGAGCAAAACGTGGAAGGTCGGCATGCAGGCGGCGGCCATTCTGCAAGGCAGTGAGCTGCTGGTTTTAGATTCTTTATAGGAGGTGTCGGCTATGGCCGATGTGTTTCCGGTTATCCCGGAGGAGCTGCCCGCGCAGGTCGCGGAGAGCATTGGGCGCTCTCCGGAGTTTGTGTTCCATGAGGACGGACGCTCGGGCAGTTTTCAGCTGATCGACGGCGCTCTGGTCGAGCGGCAGGGCATTGAGGCGGTCAAGCAGTGGCTTGAGCTGATGCTGCGCCAGAAACCGGGTGCAATCCCAATCTACCGGACGAGCGGCACGACCCAGCCGGGCGTGGAGGCGGTCAGCCTTGACCGGCGCGTGCCGGAGGGCTGGATTTTTGCCGAGATTGAACGCAACGTGCGAGAGACCGCCGCGTTCTGTCCGGCTATCCGGTCACTTGACAGTTTTAAGTTTACGCGCGTGCGGCGCGGCGTGGAGGTACGCTTTACAGTCCGGCTGCACAGCGGAGAGAGTGAGGAGGTGACGACGTATGTCAGCGAGTGAGATTTTAGACAAGATGCTGTCCGCAATGCCGGAAAGCTATCAAAAGACCATCGGTTTCCCGACTTATGACCTTTTAGCCGCAGTCAGCCTGCGGATGGAGGGCACGGACACAACGATTGACGAGGCCAGACAGCAGCTTGACCCCGAAAATCTGCACGACAGCGCGCTTGATCGCTACATCTATCCGCGCTCCGGCTTGGAGCGCAAAGCGGCGACCTTTGCACACGGCAGCCTGACCGTCACCGGCACAGGTACGGTCGAGCAGGGCACGCTGTTTGAGTCCGGCGGCGGTGTTCAGTATTACGCAACCGAGACCGTAGCCATTGAGGGCGATGGCACTGTACCGGTCACCTGCACAGTGGATGGCACGGCAGGCAATCTGCCCGCACACAGCGTGACGCAGATGCCGGTGGCAGTGCAGGGCATTGCCTCGTGTGATAACCCTGAACCGATTGGCGGCGGTTATGCCGAGGAGTCGGACAGCGAGTATTACGCGCGATATCTGGTCGTGCTGCGCACGCCTGCGACGAGCGGCAACGTGTACCACTATGTGCAGTGGGCGCTTGAGGTGGCCGGTGTCGGTCATGTCAAGGTGTTCCCGCGGGTGCAGGGCGTCAACACAGTTGATGTCGTAATCGCGGACAACGCCGGTCAGCCTGCATCGCCTGCGCTCGTGAAGTCGGTACAGGACTACATTGACCCCGACAGCGAGGGCGCAGGCCGCGGACAGGCGCCCATCGGCGCACAGTGCTTTGTTACTGCCGCGACCGGCAAGGCCATCACGGTCAGCTGCACGGTGTCCAAATCGGACACCGTAACCGAGGACATCCTGACATCCGGCATCAAGGAGAGCGTTGCGGCCTATCTGGCGAGCACGGTCTTCACACAGGATTATGTCAGCTATGCACAGATCGGCGCGGCCATCATGGACACGCCGGGTGTGATTGATTACGCCGGGCTGAAAGTGTCCGGCGGTATCGTGAACATTGCAATCGCGGAGCGCGAGTGTCCGGTACTGGGCGAGGTGACAATTACCTATGGCTGAGTTTGACAACATGCGGAAAAGCCTGCCGGTGGCGTACCGCACGGACAAGTGGGTGTGCGACCTGCTTGCCGCGATCCAGTCGCTCGACGACACGCAGCGAGAGCAGATGCTCGACATTACGCAGCAGCTGTTTCCGGGAAGCATGACGTGGGCGCTTGCCATTGAGGAGCGCGACGCCGGACTGGCCTCGACCGGCACGCTGGAGGAGCGCCGCACGGCGCTGATTGCACGGTGGCGCGGCTCGGGCAAGTGCGACGTTGACCTGATTCAGCGCGTGTGCGACTCGTGGAAAAACGGCGAGATTTCCGTCGGCTTTGCAAAGGGTGTGATCCTGCTGACGTTTATCGGCGCGTACGGCATTCCGGCTCCGGCTGAGCTTGCCGCATTGCAGGAGGCAGTGGACCGCGTGATCCCGTGCCATCTGGCAAGCAAATATCTCTGGCGCTGGATTCTCGTCCGCGAGATCGAGGGCATGACGCTGGACGAATTGCAGACGCACAAAATCAGCGAATTTGCATTTGAGGAGGTGCAGGCGTGAGCCTGAAAACCAAAATTCTGGGGCTGTTTAAGTACGATCCGGACAAGGACGGCGCAAGCACGTTCAATATCAAGCAGGCGCTCAACGACAACTGGGACAAGCTGGACAACGAAGTTGCAGCGCGTGTAAAGACCACGGAATTGGCTTCCGAGGTCAAGAAGACCGTGAAAGGCGGCGGGCTGACTGCCCCAGAACTCGGCGCCGAGAAAGCAGGTGCGATAAACGAGCACAACACCTCGGCAGCGGCGCACGCTGCGCTGTTTAAGGCGATTAACGCTGTGCTTGCGGCGCATGTCAAGGACACCGGCAATCCGCACAAGATCACGCCGGCGCAGATTGGTGCTATCGCGCTGACCCTGCTCGGCCAGCCGAACGGTCCGGCGGTGCTGGATAAGGACGGCCGTCTGACCGCTGACCAGCTCGGCGGCATGATCGGCGGCGAGAGCGACAGCGGAACCGGTGAGCTGCAGGACACCGAGATGGAGGTCGGCACGATCACCAACACGGGCGCGGGATGGAATACCTACCATTTTAGAGAGGCGTTTGAGGGCATCCCGCAAGTTGTATGTCAGGCTGAGGACTTTGACGGCGTGGTGCTGGTCAAGGATATCACCGCAGAGAAATTTCTTTATTGTCTGCGGAAGCTCCAGACCGGCAGTTACTACACCGGCGACTCGACGGGCACCAATCCGTCGCACAGCGCGGCCACGTTGGTAAACGGTACGACGACCACGGCTGACGCAATCAAGATTAACTATGTAGCGATTGAATATGGAGGCGAGAGATAATGCTTGGCGTAAATCAGTCGGACTTTATGTCCTATATGAGCGCACTCAAAAGTAATTACCGAAAAGGCGTACACCGCATGGAGGCAATTCTGTCCAATCCGACCCACGCAAAGGAGTTTGCCGCCAACCTCGGTGGTGTGAGTGTCGTACTGGGCGTTCCGGTGAATCTGCCGGACCGCAACAGCGACAAGCTGCTTGAGCTGCTGCTCGGCAGTGATGTGGCAGACGATGCGGTAGAAACGTGGCTGCACCAGTTTTACGAGTTTACCGGTTGGGACGATCTGCTCAGTGATTCCGCCCGCTGCAAGGAGATGGCCAACAACCCGCTGATCTGGCGCGCGGCCGGCGGCAGCAAGCTGGCGGTTGGCAAGTCCATCGCTACACTGGCGGGGCTGTCCTGCGCTGACTATGCAGACATCGACGCGGTAGCGGCTTCTCAGGTTGCTATGGCGGCTGTGATCGGAAACGCCACTGCACTCAATGCCGTGGTGACCTCTTCGGTTGCTATGGCGGCTATTGTTAAATCGCCGGTGGCAATGGCTGCTATGTGGCGCAGCGACACTGCAATCAAAGCGTTGCAGGCCAATGCGACGGCGTGGAAAACGTTTACCGGAGCGAGCAGCGCAGTCATGGGTAAGACCGTTGCAATCCTCGCTAATCTGGATCCGTCGGGCTATGCTGACATGACGGCTGTAGCATCCTCTCAGGTTGCTATGACGGCGGTAGCATCCTCTCAGGTTGCTATGGCGGCGGTAGCGGCTTCTCAGGTTGCTATGGCGGCTATCATCGCAAACGCGACAGCGCTCAATGCCGTGGTGACCTCTTCGGTTGCTATGGCGGCTATCATCGGCAACTCGACTGCGCTCAATGCCGTTGTAACCTCTCAGGTTGCTATGGCGGCTATTGCCGGATCGGGTAAAGCTCGAGTTGCGATTACCAATTCTTCCGGTGCATTGGCTGCTTTGGCTTCCAGCTCGCTGAAAAAGAGCGTAAGTACCAGTGCATGCAACGGTAATTATGCTAAATTGGTAACGAACGGCCCGTGCTTTATCATCTCTGCGACTCATAATAATTCTGGTTGGACATTCGGTGTGCGCTATGTATACACTTCGGAAACTGCATCCGGAGCCAAGACGTATTCTTCAACAGGCAGTGCACAGAGCATCAATCTGTTCACTACATCTGCCGGTTAGAGGCTTTCGCCAACGCTAATTCTTCTACCTCGGGTCAGGTTACATTTGTCTATATCCCCTGCAAAGCAGCCTGAATTTTGGACGTGATTTACTACGCATTATCTTCCTAATGCGCAGTAATCGCCCGAATATAGCCTGATTTGCCCGCTGATTTTGTATAGCTATGCATCTTCGCACCGCGTTTTCTCAAATATGCCGTGTTAAAACAGCATATTTGAGGTGCGCGGTACGTCTTAGGAAGATAATGCGGCGTTACGAAATCGGCTTATAGCGGATACCGCCGTAGGTCAAACTGGATCCATAGGTAGTAGCAAGACGAATGGTTGACATGAATTTATTGACCTTCTGGCGTGTCTTTGCGGTAGAGAGATTGCCAATATTGACAGAACCTCCACCGACTACTGCAACGCCAATCAGCATACGAACCGAAGTATTTGTATCGCTGGAACTGTTCCAGTATTCGTTTACCCACGCCTTTGTGTTAATCGTAATCGCATTCATGCTGCTATTCGCCTGACATGTCATATTTGTCTGCTCGGTAAACCCAGAAGCAGCATTCATGGCGTTAATAGCTACCGTAGAGGATTCGATGGCTCCGCAAGCCGTAGACGACGCCACAACCGCTTTCAGAGCAGTTGCAGAAGCTGCCACGGCCGCCATAGCAACCTGAGAGGCTGCAATCGCCGCCATAGCAACCTGAGAGGCTGCAATCGCAGTCATGTCAGCATAGTCGGCCGGATTGAGTCCTGCTGCACCGGCTGCGTATTTAGCGGTTGCCATGCTCGATGCGGCAATCGCGTTGAGCGCAGTCTGCGATTTCTGAATGGCCGTCATAGCAACCTAATGCGACGCAAACACTCCTCATTTGGGGTTTTAGTATGTATAATAAACATACCAAAATCCGAAAGGGGAATTACAACATGACGGCCAAAACAGAGCTGACAAGGCAGCTTCTCACAACTTTTGCGGCGGGAACGCCGACCGCAGAAGAACTCGACGCTATCTTAAAAGGCTACATTATTTTTAAGGAAAATGATGAGCAGCGCAGTGATTTGAAGCGTCGGATCAAGCACTATCTGGGTGCCAAGAAGATAGACGGTCTGTCCGCCAGAACGCTTGCAAACTACCGCAGCCACCTTGAATTATTTGCATCTAAAGTGACCAAGAGCACGACCAAAATCACCACCGACGACATCCGAGGTTATATTGCTTTTTTGGACGAGACGCGCAATCTCAAGGAAACGTCACTGCAGACGCATATCAACAGCCTGCGGGCGTTCTTCGGCTGGCTCACGATGGAGGAGAAGATCAAGAAGAACCCGATGAGCAAGATCAAGTCCATCAAGATCGACAAGGTAGGAGCACGCCAGGCGCTGACGGTGGAAGAGCTGGAACGGCTGCGTGACGCTTGCGTAACCTATCGAGAGAAGGCGCTGATCGAGTTTCTCGTATCTTCCGGCTGCCGTCTGAGCGAGGTTGCCCAGTTGTCGGCCTCTGACCTCGACCTGATGAGCCGGTCGGTGCAGGTCACCGGCAAGGGCGATAAGGATCGTGTGGTCTTTTTCAGCATCCGCGCACGCTTGATGATTGAGGAGTACATGGTATCCCGCAAGGGCGGCACCGGCTTGTTTGTGAGCAGTAAATCGCCCTACGCGCCGCTCAGGCCGCGTGCGATCCAGCGCATGGTTCGGGCAATCAGCCTGCGGGCCGGTCTGGATAAGCGGGTGCATCCGCACCTGCTGCGTCATACGTTTGCGACGCTGGCGCTTAACGGCGGCATGGATATTGCGGTCATTCAGCGGCTGCTTGGCCACGAGAATATCGCAACCACCCAAATTTACGCTGAAATGTCGGACGAAACAATCCGGCATCAGTATAACAAATATGTAGCGGTTTAACCGCGGAAAGGAGCACACATGAAAATCAACGGAATCAAGGCGCTGGACTATCAGTGCCAGGGCGACAGCCTGACGTTGACGCTGACCGAAACCACGTTTGATGCGGTGTCCAACTTGAACACCGCTCTGGTCGAGGTCCGCACCGATGACGGCGATCTGGTTGAGGCGCACGGCGGCTATGCGCTGCGTGCCATCACCTACGACAAGGACAAGCAGACCTACACCGCCATCTGCACCACGGCCGCCGCCGACACGACCGCGCAGGCAATCTCGCAGCTGGTGTCTAAGGTGGAGGAGCTGGAAACCAGCAACACCGCACTGGCGGCTCAGGTGGACTACATCAGCATGATGACCGATACGGAGGTGCAGTGAAATGGCTAACTGGTTTGACCGCATTAAGAAGTATTACGACGCCGGCCTGTGGACCAAGAAAATGGTCGGCAATGCGGTGGTGAAGAAGAAAATCACCGCCGAGCAGTACAAAAAAATCACCGGCGATGACTACAACAAGTAATCCACCGGGATTTTTACACTTGCGATAGGGCAACAGCCCGGAAAGGAATGTAAATGGACGGTTCCATCACTCGTGCCGAGCACGAAGAGTTTCGTCGACGGCTCGAAGAAGAAAATCGTCGGCAGGACAAGCGCATTGAGCTGCTGGAGGACAATATTCGTGAGCTGAACAGTCTGACCGCCTCGGTCGGCAAACTGGCCACCAGCATTGAGAGTATGGTCAAAGAGCAGGAAAAGCAGGGCAAGCGGCTGGAAACGCTCGAGGACCGCGACGGCGCGATGTGGCGCAAGGTTGTGGCTTACGGCGCGACGGCGCTCGTCGGCATTTTCGTCGGTTATGTCGCTCGGCAGCTTGGCTTGAACTGAGAAAGAGAGGTACTTATGAACTGGAAAATTCGTCTGAAGAACCCGGTATTCTGGGTGCAGGTGCTGACCGGCGCGCTGGCGACCGTGCTGGCGTACAGCGGTCTGACCGCTGCGGATATGACCACGTGGGCAGGGCTGTGGAACGTTATTACCGGCGCGTTCAGCAATCCGTACTGCCTGTTCCTGGTGGCAAGCAATATCTGGAGTGCGCTGAATGACCCGACCACTTCCGGCATTTCTGATAGCGCACGGGCAAAGGGCTACACTGCGCCCTCAGCGGAGTAAAATGGACTTGAAAGTTTCTTTCAAGTAGATGAAAGGAGAATGCAGCATGAGCATTCGCTGCGATATTTACGACCGCAGTCAGTACGCCATCTGGTTTGCGGCGGCACCGTACAGTGCCGCCGGCAAGCCTGCAAAGACCCTCCGGCAGTGGGCGGCAGACGAGAGTGCGGACATCGTTTACAACCTCGCGCTGTTCAACATGACCGGGCAGGGAAGCGACCGCTACGGCGTTATCAAGGGACGCACCTTGCAGTATCTGAAAGCCAAAGGTCGGGAGTGCGGCTATGGCGGTACGCCTGAGCGGCTGGTGTTGGATTCCAGCAATGCGGTCAGCGGCTGGAAGCTGGCCGTCAAGGACGGCAAGGTATCCAGCACTCTTGGTAAGTCCGACCGCCGCAGCAGAAATATGTGCGGTCTGCTGACAGACGGTAGATATATTCATGTGCAGACCTCTGCGAGCCACACCGAGTACGAGGTGGCGCAGTACGTCCGCGACCGCTACGACGTCAAGCTGCTGCTCGTGCAGGACGCAGGCGGCAGCACGGGGATGTATCGCGCGTCGGACGGCTGCCTGTTCGCGCCGGAAAAAGAGGGAGCAGACGGCAGACCGGTGTGCAGTGTGGTTTGCATTAAGCGCAAAGCGAACGTGAAAGTTCCAAAGGAGGAGCAGAAAATGAGCAAGAAAGTATTTATCGGCGTGGGACATGGCGGCAGCGACAGCGGTGCGGTCGGCTACATTGTAGAGAAAGAGGCGAACCTTGTGATGGCGCTGGCGTGCCGCGATTACCTCACGGCACACGGCGTAGAGGTACGCATGAGCCGCACCAAGGACGAGGAGGACCCCATCAACGAGGAGGTTCGCGAGTGCAATGCGTACAACCCGGATCTTGCTATCGACGTGCACAACAACTCCGGCGGCGGTGACGGCTTTGAGGTATATCACACTCTGAACGGCGGCACTGGCAAGGTCCTCGCGCAGAATATTGAGAAGCAGGTTATCAAGATCGGCCAGAACAGCCGCGGCTGCAAGACCAGACAGGGCCAGCGTGGCGATTACTACGCTTTCGTGCGCGACACCAAGTGCCCAGCGGTCATCTGCGAGGGTGTATTCGTTGACACCAAGGCTGATGCAGCACAGGCGGGCACCAAGGAAAAGCAGCAGGAGTTCGGCATCGCATACGCCAAGGGTATCCTTGATACGCTCGGCATTAAGTATGATACCGCGGCATCGACCAAGCCGGCCGAACCGGAAACCGATGCCGAGACGCAGGCGGCGATCACTAAGGTGCAGCAGGCGGCCGGCCTCAGTGGCAAGACCATGCAGTATCTGCTCGATTATGAGTATGGCATGGAGCTGATTCGCAAGCTGGCGGCAGTCATGCGGCAGTAAAGAAAAATTCCCCTCTGGAGTCGGTATTAGCACTGACTTAGGAGGGGAGTATTTTTATAGATGAAAAACAATATCAATATAAACAATTCTTATTGATTGACGATGCGGAAAAAGTGTGTCATAATACGAAGTGTATTATTGTATATTATTAAAGTAGATGGAGGCATATTATGGAAAATTCGGATTTGATTTTCAAATATAATACTGCAGCTACTACTAATATACAGTTAAAAAAGCGGCAGTGTGTGGTTAAGTGTCGAGCACAACAAGTGACAGCAACTTCGCTGATGAATATAGTAAAGTCGCTTAATGGAATACTAAAAAAATATATTCAGGTTAGACCGATTATAGAAATTGATTTATCGAATTCTATTATGAGCGATAAATTAGTCTATATTTTATTGGAAAATATATGCTATGCCTTGATTAAGAAAATGGGTTTACAAGTTAGATTAAAACTTTATGAGCATGATATGATTCAGGCTAGTGGATTTAAATATTCTCCATTGCATTTATTGAGTCGAGAACAACCGATAAATGAAAATTGTGAGGACTTTGTATCGTATTATAGTCGAAATCTAAATACCAATTTAGCACATTATAGAAGAATTGTTTCTAAGAATGAACAAGAAAACTCTGATATATTTTGCACTATTATGACAGATGTGCGAGCGTTTTTGAAAAGATATTATGGAGATGTCCAAAGAATAAAAGAAATCGCTGAAATAGTTGTTGAACTGTGTGGAAACGCATGGGAACATTCTCAGAGTGATTGCTTAATTGATTTAGATGTAGCTAATGATTTTCAAAAGAAAGATAAGTCAGATAATTATTTATATGGGTGCATTAATATTGTAATCTTAAATTTGTCGGAAGAAAAAATTGGCGATGGATTAAAAAGAAAAATTTTAACATCAGATCAGCTGGAAAATAGATACCAAGTTGTACGAGAGGCATATGAATTTCATAGCCGCTATTTTAATGAACACTATAGGGAAGATACATTTTGGGGAATTTCAGCATTTCAGGATAAGATCTCTGGTCGATTGGATAATAGCAAGACGGGAGGCACTGGTTTGCCAAGAATGGTAAGGTCGATTGAGAAGGGGTTTGAAGGCCTATGCTGTTATTGCTGCAGTGGTAACAGTGTCATACTTTTTCGACCTGAAACCTTGGAATATAATGATGAGGGTTGGATTGGATTCAATCAAAGCAAGAATTTTAAAACTGATGTGCCGATGGATAGAGTGGTTTGGCATAATGAATTCTTCTTGCCAGGGACAGGATTCAATTTAGCATTTATCTTCAAACGAGATGAGGTAATAGCATGAATCAGATTGAGTTGAATTTCAAAAAGAGCATTACGGGGTTGGCTGGAAACCCATTTGGAAAATCAGTGTATAAGGAACAGGTGGCTTCTAAACTGAATCCTGATTTGGAGAATGTAATCGTATTTCCGGATCAAATAGAAGATATTGCGATATCTTTTATTCAAGGCTTTTTCACCGAATTGGTTAATAAGTATAGCTATGATCAGATTCGTAGAATGATTAAAATAAAAGCAGGAAGCGATTTTGTGGAACAGAAGATTTGGGAGAATATTTATTAAAATGAGTATAACAGATTTGATTGCAAGTTTAGCATTAGCAACATCAATCATATCTCTGGGATATCAAATATACTCAAATCGAAGTATGTTAGAACGAGATTTATATGCTGACGTATTTAGAGATTATTTGATGAAATCCATTCCGTATAGTCGAAATGTACTACGCATACATGATGGTCGCCTGCATTCGTATGAATTACAGAAATGTTTGAGCGATTTGCGACGTGATATTTTGTATTTTAAGTTCACGAATAGTGTGTTCTATGATACAATGAACGGCATTATTATTGATATAGATGAATTGCTTGTTGAATTAGCAAATGAAGATAATGAGAATCAAGTTCGTATGCGAATGTCGGAAATTGATTATAAAATTAATCAAATATACGACGAAGTATCTAACATATATATACATGGAAATTGACGATAGCAAGGAGCAGATAAAACTCCTTGCTATCGTCAAAATTTTATGATTTGATCGTGCAAACAAGGGAATAATAAGGGAACGCCCTCGAAAATGTCAGGTGTTTTGTAGGGTTGCTTCAGACTGGCAGTCTGTTCGTGACACGGACGCGGCCTAGCACTGCGGCGGCTCGATCGAGAGCGACCATCACCCGCTGCGCGGCATCTGCACCAACCGCAACTCGCTGGGCGTGGAAATGTGCAGCGATATTGTCGGCGGCAAGTATGTCATCACCGCGCAGACCGTCACCCGTGAGCAGCTCGCAGTGATCCTGCAGCGGTTTGGGTTGGTGGGGAAGTAATAAAACCGAGAACGATGTAGGATTCGTGTAGGATTTACTTGGAATTCGATACGCTAAAGGCTACGATATATCTTGGAATTTGACTATTTCTCATATGCCGCTTGACGTGCGGAAGGTCAGCGGTTCGAACCCGTTAATGTCCACCACCAAGCCACTCATTTTGAGTGGCTTTTTCTTTTGTCTGCACAAAAGCAGCTGAGACCCCACATCTCAGCTGCTTCTATTTTCGTCCCACATTTTGCTTTTACTCTCTGTGCTGCTGCTATCCTTCGGCAGCTGCCTTTTATTGCTCGGTCTCGCGGATATATTTGAAAACCGAGTGCTCCAGATAAAATTGCACGTCACCTTCTGTCAGCTCATACGGCTTGTGGCCGTCAATGCACAGCCAGTATCGTCCGTCCGCACTTTGCTTGAGATAGGCATTCTCGTCGTCAAAATAGACGGTCGAGCTGCTGTCAGGCTCGGCCGGCGGCTCGAATGCCGGCTGCGGCAGCACCGCATACGACAGTGCCAGCAGAACGGCAAAGCTGCCGATGAGTACGGCACTTGCGGTTCGGTCGTTCGGCTGCTCCGCGCAGGCGAGCACGGCGGTGAACCGCTCCCGCATGGCCTTGTCCGCCTCGGCGCGAAACAGGGCCGTGGACGGCTGCGGCACCGGCTGCTGTGTGCAGCCTTGCTTCATCGCGGAGAGGATGGCGCGCAGATAGGCTGTGCGTTCCTGCGCATTCAGCGTCTGGGCAATCGCACGGTCACACTTAAGCTCGAGCGTCTGTTCCAAATCCTTCTGCAGCAGGTATACGACCGGATTCCACCAGAAAATGATGCAGTACAGCGTTACGAGCAGCTTGACAGCCGTATCATGGTTGAGAAAATGCGTGTACTCGTGCAGCAGAATGTAATGCAGCTCGGCATCTGTGTACATCTTGTCCGGCAGAATGATATATCGGCGCAGCACACCTACGCCAAAGGCGGATTCGATATTCGCGGCTATATGTCCGCGAACTTTGATGGTGCGGCCGGTCTGCCGCTGGATCTCGCTCAGCAGGAAAGCCGTGCGGCTGTCCCATGGCCTGGCTTGCCGCGCAGCGCGGATGGCTTTGCGATACTGCAGCGCGTAACGAATCAGCAGAAAAACTGTGCCGAGCAGCCAGATTGCACACAAAAGCAGTCCGACCGGCAGGTGCGTGACCGAATCGGGCTTGCGCGCCAGAAAGCTGTAGATGCGCGGATACACGACGCTGTCGCTCACAATCACTGTGTGCGGAAACTCGAGCGGCAGCAGCAGGCGCGCGGCGCAGAACAGGTACAGCAGCACCATGGTCAGCACGCCGAAATGCGGCCGGAAGCGTGTGCGCCGCACAAGATAGATTACAATAATCAACAAACTGCTCCACAAAAGTGCAGATATAAAGGAAAACAGGGTTATTTGCATATTATTTCTCTTCTTTGTTCTGCAGCGCAGCTCGTACTGATCGACCATTTTTTCCAGCTCGGCAATCAGCTTTTCTTCCTGCTCGGATTCGTTTGATTTGGCAGGTTTTTTGAACAGCGCCACGGCGATTCGGGCAAACAGTGCCTGATTCACGCCTTGCTCCTCGAGCATGTTTGCCAGAAATTCGTCCTTGGTGTAGCAGGGGACGAACTGCCGCGACTGATAGCGTCCGTTCTGCAGCAGACCGCTGACCTGCACCATGCCTTTTTTGACAAGCTGACCGAGCAGTTTGTCGATATAATTGGTGTTCCAGCGGGCTTCCGTAACTTTTTCGGCAAGCTGCAGCGTTGTGAGCGGACGGTTTTCCCGCCATAAGGTGTCCATCAGAATTTCCTCGGAGTTGGACAGCTTGAAGCGCTTCATTGACCTCACCTCTGTTTGGATAATCACCTGTAAGGTGTTTATTATAAGATAAGAATAACCACCTTTAAGGTGGTTGTCAATATCTTGATGGAAATTTGTAGGAATATCTAAAACAGGACATGATAAATTGTGAGAAGTGACAACATATTTTCTGGTGACAGGGGGAGAGGCACACCTTTCGGTGTGCCTCATTTCATTTTCCGCAGATATTCTTTTTGCAGGCGCTGACGGGGTACCACGCACATCCGCGACAAATATCCTCCAGCATGGCCGGGGTCATTTGTGCGTCGATTGCACGGATCAGGTCCTGATAAACGTACTCGCCCTCGTGCAAACCAAAGTATTCGACCGTCTTTCGGTCAAAGTGGGAGACCTTTTCCTGTGCTTCGCACAGGTCGTCAGCGGTATGGTGCGGGCAGTGCGCGCACAGAGAATCCGAACCAAAGACAAGCCGGATTCGGGTTCCCGGTACATTTCGCAGAGAATGCACAATCGCACTCATATTTTGCACAAATTCTGTGCTATAGCCTCTGCCGGAGTAGCCTTGTGTGCAAAGCAGATGATGCGGGCGCAGCCGGATCATGCCTTTAGCCCCGGGATGCGCTTGCGAACGAGAAAGCCGATCACGGTTGCAAGAACAGCCTTGATGACAGCGGTCGGGATGAACGGCAGCACGCATGCGGTCACGCCTGCGGCGATCGAGCTGTTCATGAGTACGCAGAACATCACCGTGCCGACAACATAGTTGACAATCGTGCCGACGATCAGCGCGATGACATATGCGCCGCGGAATGCATGACGGTGATCGGCGCCCCAGCCGATGATAAACGCCATCAGCGGGAAGGAGATCAGAAAACCGCCGGTAGGACCGATAAACTTGTCAAAACCGCCGGAAAAGTTCGCAAGCACCGGTACACCGACGGCACCGAGCAGCAGATAAATTACGCTTGAAACCGTGCTCAGCTTGGCGCCGAGTACGACAGCCGCCAGCGTAATCGCAAACGTCTGCATGGTCATGGGTACGCCGCCGGGCATCGGAATGGAAATCTGCGCCATGATCGCGATGACCGCCGCGAACAGTCCGGAATAGCAGATATCGCGCACGGAAAACGCGCTGCGCTGTGCGGACTTGCTGGAAATGTCACTCATTGGGAGTTCCTCCTCGTTGTTTTGCTTATTGCATTAAACCACAGATTTACTGCAATGTCAACTAGTTTCGTAAAAATGGTTTACGGTATGCGCAAAAAAGAAACAGCCGTTCCGTGCATTTGCACAGAACGGCTGTTTGCTCAACTCGCAGAGCGCTCCCAGCGGGCGAAAATGCGGTGGAGGATCAGGCAGAACAGCAGCGCGAACGCCACGCCGAACATATTCTGCGCGACACGCAGACCGACCGCGCTTTTGAGTCCGTACGCGCTGGTTGCAATAGCGAGCGCACCGAACGTGTTGAACACAGCCTGCCAGCCGTATTTCGCGGAAAAACCGACACCGATGCCGCCAATCACGCCGATATAGGCGTAAATCGAGGACGGAAGCAGAAAATACAACACTAAAAAGCAGCAAACACCTGCGATATTTCCGATGATACGCCAGCGAACGCGGTAGCGCATATCGTCCATCGCGGGAAGGATTGCGCTCATGGCGGCAATGCCCGCCCACATCGCACGCGGCATGCCGCTCAGCTCTGCAAGGAAAAGCACGAGCGGAACGCAGATGATCTGGCAAAGCTGCCATTTGGAGCGCGGATGGCGCAGATCGAAAGCAGGAAGGATGTCTCCTGCACAGAGCTCATAGGCATTGCCGCGATGGTTGCCGTAGAATACCGCGCAGACCAGAAGCGCACCGACAGCAAGTCCAAACAGGCGCATTTGATAGGCGTGCCCGCTCACATCGTAACCATACAGCAGCAGATAGCCGAGCACGAGTGTGGACTGATTGAACATTCTCGGCTCGTGGCAGCCGAACAGAATGAGCAGGGCAATCGCAGCAGCATTGATGAACAATCCGCCGACCGGGCCGGCCAGATTGGCTGCATGCGGTCCGACGGCCATAATGCCGAAAAATCCGGCGAGCAGCAGTGTGGACTGCCCTGTGCGAATGCACAGATGTGCGCTGCGGAATACGAGCAGATACAGCAGCACGACTACGCCGACAATGCTGTTGTCCGCGCCGAAGCCCAGACTGTAAAGTGAAACGAAAACAAAGCAGAATGCGACGGTTATCGCAATTTTGGTCAAGTATACGGCAATATGGTACAGCTTTTCGCGCTGTGACGCACTCTCACGGATGATTTTCTTTGAGCCTGCCTGATTGACCTGTAATTCCTGATAAAATGTCATGAAATTCCTTTCCAATCGGTGAAAATGAGTAACTATATAACTGTATCACCATCGAGAAAGAATTTCAACTGTTTTTTTCAAAATCGAACAACAGGCCGGATATACTTCCAGAAACGCACACAATCGTGCATAAAATAGAACACACGACCGGGTGCGGTATCCAGACAGCAGCCGGCGGCCGCTCGGCTCGTTCACGAACGCCATCTGCTGCTCGGCTTCGGGGACAAGCTGCCGCAGAAGCGCGCTGACCGTTTCTAAATCCGCTCCGGGAATGCGAGCCTGCTTTTATAAAATCCCAGTAACCGATGCTCTCGTAGTTGCGAATGTGTGCGAAACCTGCGATTGCGAACAGTCAAGCAGCCGGGCTAAATACGCGAGTGTCAGCGTTTCGCCCTCACGCGCACGGATACAGCGGTCAATCTCGGCGATCAGCCGCAGAACATTGTCGTGCCAGTTTTGCATGAAAATCACTCCTTGTCCCTACATGATACAGGGAAATGAGCTGTGCCGCTTGATCTGATCTGCAAAAAAAGAAAAACCGACGTAAAAACGCCGGTTTTCGATCTTATCCGTTCTTCTTGATGGCATTGATGAGTCGCTCGGCCTGTGGAGCGCCGTGCTTCTTGGCTTGCTCGGCCCAGTAGAGCGCCTCGTGCGCGTCATGCGGTGTGCCTTCGCCGCGTGCGTACAGGATGGCGGTGTTCATCATGCACGCTGCGTTGCCGCCCTGAGCAGCCTTGAGAAAATACTGGAAGGCGAAGGTCGCATCCTGCGGAACGCCGGTACCGGTGCTGTACAGCCATGCCAGACGGCCCATCGCCAGCACGTTGCCGCGGTTTGCGGCAATCTGGTACCAGCGGACAGCCTCGTCCATGTCCTTTTCCAAGCCGCGGTCGCCCGTCTCGATCAGGCTGGCGATCAGTGCTGCAGCCTCCGGATGACCGTATTCAGCGGCCTTGCGGTACCAGGTGAGCGCGGTCTGCTGATTCTTTTTCACGCCAACGCCCTTGTCATGGTAGCACGCCAGATTGAACATAGCAACCGGATCGTTTTGCTCAGCCGCCTTTTTTGTCCATTCAAAGGCATTTTCGGCATTCTTTTCCACGCCCTGTCCGCGCTCATACAGCGAGCCGAGCGCACGCTGCGCCGGTGCGCAGCCGTCCTCTGCAAGAGCCAGCCACTGACCGGCCGCTTCAGCGAAATTGCCTGCCTTATATGCGTCCAGAGCCTGATTGAACGCCTGTTCCATGCTCTGCTGATTTTCCTTGTTCGCTTCCATTGTTTACTCCTCCAGACAGTACCGCCTCCGAAATATGCGGTATGCAGATACCTTATTTTATCACACCGCACGTCGAAAGTCTACGAAAAAGCGAAAGAAATAGCATGGCACAACCGTATCTTGACAAAAATGTGAAATGTGTGCGAATGGACTTGCGCTTTGCGCTAAAAAAACGTAAACTGGAAATAGGATTTCTTAATTATTCACCAGGGTATAGATTGTAAAACAACGGCCTCTATCAGATAAAAGGAGAATGTCAAATGGGACTCATCAAAGCAGCAGCAGGCGCGGGCGGCGGTGTGCTGGCTGACCAGTGGAAGGAATATTTTTACTGTGATGCGATAAACGCGGACGTGCTCGCGGTCAAGGGCCGCAAAAAGGTCACCAAGCGGTCGAGCAACACCAAGGGTGACGAAGATATCATCACAAGCGGCTCGGTCATCGCGGTGGCGGACGGACAGGCGATGATGATCGTCGATCAGGGCAAGGTCGTGGAAGCCGCGTTCGAGCCGGGCGAGTTCGTCTACGATTCGTCCGCCGAGCCGACTATTTTCGCCGGTTCGTTCGGTGACAGCGTGTGCAAAATGTTCGCCAACATGGCCAAGCGCTTCACGTTCGGCGGAGAAGCGCCGCGCACGCAGCGCGTCTACTATTTCAACACCAAGGAGCTGACCGGCAACAAGTACGGAACCGCGTCTCCGGTGCCGTTCCGCGTGCTCGATGAGCGGGCGGGAATCGACATGGACATTGGTCTGCGGTGCTTCGGCGAGTACAGCTACAAGATTGTCAATCCCATGCTGTTCTATACCAACGTGTGCGGCAACATGGCAGAGGAATACCGGCGGGAAAATCTGGACAGCCAGCTCAAAAGCGAGCTGCTGACTGCGCTGCAGCCCGCCTTTGCACGCATTGGTGCAAATGGTGTGCGCTACTCGGCGCTGCCCGCGCATACGATGGAAATTGCAGACGCACTCAACGAACAGCTTTCGTCCAAGTGGCGTGAGCTGCGCGGCATCGAGATCGTGTCGTTCGGCGTCAACTCGGTCAAGGCAGACGAGGAGGACGAAAAGACCATCAAGGAAATGCAGCGCGAGGCCGCCTACCGCGACCCGACCCGTGCGGCAGGCTCGCTCGTGCACGCGCAGGCCGAGGCGATGAAGTCTGCGGCAGCGAATGCGAACGCCGGTCCGGCGATGGCGTTCATGGGTATGAATATGGCCGGTCAGGCAGGCGGCGCCAGCGTGCAGAATCTGTACGCAATGGGTCAGCAGCAGGCCCGGCAGGCGCAGGCGGCGGGCGAGTGGACGTGCTCGTGCGGACAGACCGGCAACACCGGAAAATTCTGCATGGGCTGCGGCAGGCCCAAACCCGAGCAGAACAGCTGGAAATGCGTTTGCGGTACGGTCAATACCGGAAAATTCTGTTCTGAGTGCGGAAAACCCCGACCGGAGAATACGGCATGGACGTGCTCGTGCGGTGCGGTCAATCAGGGAAAGTTCTGCTCGGAGTGCGGAAAAGCAAGAAATTAGTAATTAGGAATGAGGAATTAGTAATGAAACGTAGGGGCGCACATTGTGCGCCCGAAATCAAACGGTATGCAGATGGTTTACACGGGCGGCCGCTGACCGCCCCCCTGCGGAACACGTTCACCATAAAATAATTACTAATTACTAACTACTAATTCCTGATTCTCCAAAGGAGGATAGAAATGTCAGACAAAGCAACAAACTACCAATGCCCGTCCTGCACGGGACCGCTGCACTACGACGGCGCCGCGGGACGGCTGCAATGCGACTACTGCGGCTCGTCATTTGACCCGGCAGAGATCGAAAAACTGTACGCCGAAAAGGAACAGCAGACCGCTTCTCAGCCGGAGACGGGGAGCGACACCGGCGAATGGCAGTCCTCCGCAGATGAGGACTGGGGCGCGGACGCGGACAAGATGCGCGTATACAGCTGTCCGTCCTGCGGTGCGCAGTTGATCTGCGAGGAGACCACGGCGGCGACCTCGTGCCCGTACTGCGGCAACCCGACCGTCATTCCCGAGCAGTTCAGCGGCATTCTCAAGCCGGACTACATACTGCCGTTCAAGCTGAGCAAGGAGGACGCGGTTTCCGCGCTCAAGCAGCATTACAAGGGAAAGCTGCTGCTGCCCAAGCTGTTCCGCGATAATAACCATATCGAGGAGCTGCGCGGCATTTATGTGCCGTTCTGGCTGTTCGACGGTGAAGCCGAAGGCAGCGCGAATTACATGGCAACGACCACGCGCGTGTTCCGTCACGGAGACACGGAAATCACCGAGACCAGCTTTTACGAGGTGCAGCGCGCGGGTACGCTGCCGTTCAGCCGTGTTCCGGTGGATGCATCGCGCAAGATGCCGGATGATTATATGGATTCCATCGAGCCGTTTGATTATGCCGGCCTGAAGCCGTTCTCGACCGCCTATCTGCCCGGATTTTTCGCGGATAAGTTCGATGTTTCCATCGAGGAGAGCAGCAGCCGTGCGGACAAGCGCTGTCGGCAGTCGCTGTCGGATGCGCTGCAGGGAACCGCGCGAAATGGCCGTCCGTATACCTCGGTCACGCCGACCGGCGAGGATATTCACCTCAAACGCACCGGCGTGCATTACGCGCTGCTGCCGGTCTGGATGCTGAATACCCGCTGGAACGGCAAGAATTACATGTTTGCGATGAACGGTCAGACTGGACGCATGGTCGGTGACCTGCCGGTGGACAGAAAGCGGTTCTGGGGTCTGTTTGCCGCCGTTGCCGCGCCCATGACTGCGGTGCTGACGGCGCTGCTGTATTTTCTGTAAGGAGGCGGCGTAGATGAAAAACAAGAGAAAACTGCGCCTGGCTGCGCTCTTAGCCGTGCTTTTGCTGCTGTTTCCGGCCTTTGCGGTTGAGGACGATATAACGGATGAGAGCGACACCTCGACCACCCAGACGGAGGAAACTGACCAGACCGCACCGCTCGGCGGCACGGATTCGATTGACCCGTCGGCAGACAAGCCGCGCGTGTTCGACTATGAAGAGGTGCTGACGCAGGTCCAGATTGACACGCTCGAGGAAAAGACCAGGGCGATCGCGGAGAAGTATGGCATCGGTGTCGGCATCATCACGATTGACGACTACACGCCGTACGGCGATGACGCTTATGATGCGGCGGAGCAGCTCTACAACGAGCTTGATCTGGGTGCGAGCGAGGACGGCGACGGCGTGGCGCTGCTCATCAGTCTGGATGACCGCGATTTTGCGACCTATGTGCATGGCGCGAAAGCCGAGGAGATTTTCAGCGATGCGGTCCTGCAGAATTTGGAGCCGTATTTCCTGGATAATTTCGGAAACGATGACTGGTACGGCGGCTTATCGGACTTCGTTTCCGGCTGTGAGTGGTATCTGCAGCATGTAGCCGAAGGCGGCGAAGCCGGTGTGCCGGTGCATAATGAGGTCGAGATTTCGGACAGTACGCAGGAAGACACAGCGGACGATTCGTTTTCGCTCGGCGGTGCATTCGGTCTGTCGCTGCTCATTTCGTGCGTGGCGGCGCTGATCGTGTGCATGGTGTTCCGCTCGCAGATGAAATCCGTGCGTACGCAGACGACGGCAAATCAGTATGTGGGAAACGGCGGCCTCAATCTGACGCTCAGCCGCGATATTTACCGTTATACCTCGCAGAAGCGGCGGCAGATTCCGCGGAATGACAATAATAACAACCCGACCGGCGGCGGTCACGGCGGAGCCGGATTTTCCGGCAGCGTCAGCCATACCAGCAGCGGCGGACATGGGAGAAGCGGTAAATTCTGAATGAAGAATGGAAAATGGAGAATGAACATAGCTGCATTTTCCGTAAACAAAAAGCAAAAGACAGCCGACAGGCTGTCTTTTTTTATGCAAAAAACGGAGATAATTCCGCAATTTTCGCAATCGTTTTGGATTCCTCCGGGAAGTCCTTCTGCAGCCTTGCGGCACACCGTCTGCAGAAATCCTCATACAACTTGGGATTCTCCCGCATTTGCTGCTTAAAGCCCCAGATATGGGTAAAATATCCGTTCTGCGCACCGCCGAACAGCGCAGGCAGGTCGCTGAGAGCAGCTGCGCGTGCGTGCTTTTTCTCGGCGCACATGGCAAGCAGCCGCTGTTCAGCGAACACCATGTAAGTGAGTGCGTCATCGGCATCCGGTGAGCAGCGCATGAACCGAATGGCGGTGTCCGTGTAGTACCGTCGGAATTCGTCATTGCCGAAATAGGCGAGCGCGGTATTGAACGGCTGCACCGTCCAGTCAAATGAATCAAGCGGGAAGCCTTCGGTTTTGGCGAATGCCGTTTGATCCGGATAGATGGACGGCATAATGTCCTCGCGGTGGATGGCTGCGGCGTCCGGTCCGTCGAGCAGATTACTGATGGATTTCCAGCAGATGAAATCTGTATCAAGCATCACGCACGGCGACGGCACAGCGGAGAGCGCGTACAGCTTGCCGGCCGCCCAGAAGGCTGTGGCGTTTATGTCCTCGGGCATGGTGTCCAACAGGGGATACACGCCGTCATCCCACAAAAAACAAAGCCCGAGCGATTCATAATAACGCTTGGAAGGTGTGTCGCAGATCATGCGGATCGAACCGTTTTCCCTGCGCCACTCGAGCGCGGAAAGCGCGGTCGTGAGCAGTTCAAACGGCTCGATTCGGTATTCCATATGGGGATTGCGGACGAAAAACGGCTTTGTCCAGTTGGAGTGGAACGCCTGCATCAGATCAGCTCCAATCCGTAGCCGCCGACCGGGCACGAGCCGGAACCGAACCGGAACGAACCCGATCCGGAACCGGAATAACTGGTGCGGTAAGAGGTGGTGTACGAGGTCACATACGAGCCGGAGCCTGAGCCGCACGGCACGCAAACGGTCTGTATAACGGTAGTTTCGCCGGATGCGGAGACAGCGGTTTCCTCACCTGCTGTCGAGGGGACAGCGCCGCCCATGATGGGCACCGGCGGGCGTTCGTCATCGGCCGGATACCAGCCCTCCGGGTAGGGGTCCACCGCGAAAACAGGTGCCGGTGCGGCAGACTGTGCCGGCTCGCTTGCTTCGGGTGCGGTCTCGTGAGAGGGTGCTTCTTCGTTTTTGGCTGGCAATGCCGCGCATAGCTCGCTTCGTCGAACACAACGCCGTCGATCTCGCGGTATTTTTCCGGATTCATTGCCACAATACCGTTCGGCTTGGACATAACACCACACACCTCTCATTCACTAATTATAATTATATATGAAGGGAGCGTAATCCGCAACCGCAAACAAGCAAAATTTTGGCTTTACAATCCGCAGACGGTTTTCGTATAATAGTAGGGAGAAAACAGATACGGTGTTCCGGTCGGTTTATTATGCTGTACCATGTAAAATATTGTAGGGGCGCGCATTGCGCGTCCGTTTTATCCGGTTAGCACAATATCAATTCTGCGGATTGGATTAAACAACTACCGTAAGGCACCCGCCCTACGGTAAAAGTTAGATAAATGTCATTTGTATATAGAATGGGAGAAATTATGGATTTTTTATCGTTAGAGCAGTCGGTTTGGCGCCGGTTGCAGGAAGAAACGCGCCCAATCGCGCTGTACGGCATGGGCGACGGCGCGGACAAAATACTTGCGCAGTTCGAGCGGCTGGGCATTCGTGCGTCTGCGGTGTTCGCGAGTGATGAATTTGCCCGCGGCAACCTGTTCCACGGGTTCTGCGTGCGCAAGCTGTCGGACACGGTGGCGGAGCTTGGCGAGGATATTGTAATCGTGATTGCGTTCGCCAGCCAGAGAGCCGAGGTGCTGCAGCTGATGTATGCGCTCGAGGACAAATACGATGTGGTGGCGCCGGACGTGCCGGTGGTCGAGGGACCGCTGTTCGATGAGGATTTCGTGCGCGCGCATCAGGACGAAATGCAGCGCGCGTATGATCTTCTGGCGGATGATTTGTCGCGTGAGGTTTTCCTCGATACGGTTCGCTTCAAGCTGTCCGGCAAAATGGAATACCTGCGTCACAGCGAATCCGACAAGGATGAGGTGTTTCATAATCTCCTGCGCCCGACTGCAGAGGAGCACTTCTCC
This sequence comes from Butyricicoccus sp. OF10-2, assembly GCF_003481925.1. NCBI lineage: Bacteria > Bacillati > Bacillota > Clostridia > Eubacteriales > Butyricicoccaceae > Butyricicoccus > Butyricicoccus sp. OF10-2. Next base: position 87,541 of record NZ_QUMC01000009.1, read on the forward strand.
GACCTCGGCGCATACAACGGCGACACCATCCGCGAGCTGCTGCACTACACGGACGGCAAGTTTGCGTCCGTTACCGCCCTCGAACCCGATCGCCGCAGCTTTCGCAAGCTGAATGAGTGGCGAGTGCCAATATCACGGGCAATGTTACGCTCGTGCAGGCAGGCGCGTGGAACGAGGACACGGTCAAATGTTTCACCGATCAGGCAGGCCGCCAGTCCCGCGTAGCGGGGCAGGGCAAAGAGACGCAGATGCGTGCGCTCGACAGCGTGCTGTCCGGCCGCCCGTGCACCTATCTCAAAATGGACGTGGAGGGCGCAGAGCGCGAAGCCATCGCCGGTGCCGAGAAAACCATTCGGCAGTACGCGCCCAAGCTGAACATTGCTGCCTATCACCGCAGTGAGGATTTTTTCCAGCTACCGCTGCTCATCCATGCGCTGCAGCCGAGTTACCGGCTGTATCTGCGTCACCATCCTTATGTTCCGGCGTGGGATACGAATTTGTACGCAATATAAAAAACAGTGGAAATCCCGGTCGGGCCGTTGTATAATAAAGATAGATTACGGCAGGGTGTGACCTGCCGGAGAATTTATACATGAAGGAGATCATAACAATGGGCTGTTTTTACTGTGATGAGCACCATGAGGGCCGCGAAGCAATCATGTTTAAGGTTGGCGACATGAAGGCAGGTACCCTGTACCTGTTCAAGGATCAGGCACACAAGGGCCGCTGCGCACTGGCGCTTAAGAGCCATAAGAAGGAGCTGTGCGAGTGCGACGAGCAGGAGCGCAACGATTACTGTGCAGATCTGGCTGCTGCTTCTGGCGCTATTAAGAAGCTGTGGGGCTGCACCAAGATCAACCTCGGTTCGTTTGGCGACAGCAATCCGCACCTGCATTTCCACATCGTACCGAAGTACGAGGGCGGCTTTGAGTTCGGCGGCAGCTTTGCCATCACCAATCCGGAGCCGGTTATCCTGAAGGACGAGGAGTACAAGGAAATGATCGAGGCTCTCCAGAAGGAGCTTGGCCTTTAATCCTTTGGCTGCATAAGTCACAAACAGCATCGAACTTTACGGTTCGGTGCTGTTTTTTATACCTAAAGTTTAAGATTTGTTGTTTCAGGTATCGCGCGGCAGCGCGCATGAAATAACATTTGCTCTGCAAATGCTCGAAAAGGGGGAACATGTATCACCCTTTTTGAACTTCTGGAGGGAGAAAGTTTCTGTATAGGAACTTTCGGACGACTTTGGAACGGCCCACGGTCCGTTCCTGCTTGTCGGCGAAACTGTAGTTCTAATACGAAAAAAACAGAGCCTATTTTCTCCACGCATACTATTTTTTTGATTAAGAACCAAATTACCACTCAAAGACCGCACAATAAGAAATTTTTAACCATTCTAAAAACGATGCACTGCAAAATGCCCCAAATGTTAATGGTTCCATTATCGTCTGATAATGTTCATCTGGTGTTAACTGGTGTTAAATACTTTGGTACATTTTCTGGTGCAAACACCCTGCGGAAGATGGTTCAGTCAGCAACAACGAAGTCAATCACAAACGAACAAACCAAGACGGAAAGCCGTCCTTTGAAGTTACATTCAGAGGGCGGTTTTTGTTTACTCCGAAGTTAGGCTATTCAGCCTGTCACAGCACCCGACCGGCAAGCTGCGGCGTGCAGCGCGTAAGCCGCAAGCGAAGTCGGGCGTGGTGCTGTTGGGACGCGGTGCGGCCGCGTCCCTTGCCTTAAACCCCCTGTATCTAACAGGGGGGTGGAACTACAACATGAAACTACAAAAAACTAAGACCCCATGCCGGAAACCTCGTAATCAGCGATTCGGCAGTGTCCGAAACTTCCGGTTTAGGGTCTTTTATATAGAAAAGGAGCGATTTATTATGAACAGCACTATCAGTGAATATATTAAAACCTCGCGTCTGGAACTCGGTCTGACACAAGACGAACTCGCCCAGCGTGCCGGTATCAGTGTGCGCTACCTGTGCGATATTGAGAATGACCATGGTATTCCGTCAGATTGGGTATACGAAAGTTTGCAGCAGGCACTCTCCAATCACGAACAGAACCGCATGAAATGGGGCGCACAGCTTCGTAAGACGCGCCGCACTTACGGTGTCGAGCAGGAATGGTTCGCGCTTCAACTCGGCATGACAACAAAGCAGCTTCGCGCTCTGGAAACCGGCAAGACCGAATTGCCCTATCAGAAGCGTTTTGAAATCATGTCAGCGATCGAGCGATTCAATCCCGAAAATGAGCCGTTATCTATCATGTTTGACTATATGCGAATCCGATTCAAGACAACGGATGCGCGATATGTACTTGAAAAAATTCTACGGCTGAACATGAAATATGTAATCTCTGAGGACGGCGGCGTGTACGGCTATTCATACCGCTTTACGCACGGAAACATTCTTGTTCTGTCCTCGCCCGATGAAGAAAAGGGTGTGCTGCTGGAACTGCGCGGGCGCGGCTGCCGTGAGTTTGAGTGCTACCTGCGCGGACAGAAGCGGTCGTGGTATGAGTTTATGCGCGACTGTGCCGCCGAGGGCTGCGTATTCAAGCGTATTGACCTTGCAATCAACGACCATGCAGGACTGCTCCATGTGCCGACACTGTACCGCAAGCGCGTTACTGGCGAGTGCGTCACGCGGCTGCGGAATGTAGAATACTTCGCGTCCGGTCGGGAAAATTCGTGGGAAACCGACGAGGACTTAAAGATGGAGATGGGTCACACGCTCTATCTTGGCTCAAAGGATTCCGATGTGTACTTCTGTATCTATGAGAAAGCACAGGAGCAAAAGGCTAAGTTTGGAAAGTCGATTGAGGACGCAGACATTCTTAACCGCTTTGAACTGCGACTGACGAACAATGCTGCGGAAAATTCCGCAGACGTGCTAATGGACAGCGAGGACGCGGCAGGAACAGCGTTTTCCATCATCAACAATTATGTGCGCTTTATCGAGCCGCAAGCCGACAAGCGGCGTTATAACTGCCCTACGGACAAGCACTGGGAACAGTTCATGCAGGGCGAGGAACGCAAACTGAAACTGACAATGAAGCCGAAGCCGTTCGACTTGGAACGCACGGAAAACTGGATTAACAAGCAGGTCGCAAAGTCTATCAAAATGCTGCAGGAGATTGAGAAAATGAAAGGTCGGAATTTCGTACAGCAGCTTTTGGACGGCACGGTTCTGAGCGAAAAACATAGGAAGATTGTCGCGCAGGTGACGAGTGAACTGGAATAAAAGAATAGCCACCGGAGAATTATCTCCGGTGGCTATCTGAATCATTTTGTGTCTTTCACTGCTGATATTGCTCCAACAATTCTAAAATTTCACCAAATCCATATAATTCTGCGCCTTCTTTTGGAGTACGCTCCGCGGAACCATCATCATACACTGTGGTTTCATCCACAGCAGCACCGTGTTCCAAAAGCAGCTTGACCAGTGCAATGTTGCCGGTTTCAACAGCCATTGGTAAACATTTCCGTGCTGCGTTGACATCACAGCCGATGTCCAGCAAATATTGCACGGTTTCTATCTGTTCTGCCCAGCAGGCGTCCTGCAGGACGCTGGAATCTCCGTTCGTGTCGTCTGCACGGTAATCCGGATCATATCCGAGCGATACCCAATACCGAATAATTGCCGTTTGTCCGGTCCGTGCTGCGTTTTTCATCGCGTACCATGCCGTAGTATCGTTCACGGGATAGCCATGCTGGATTAGCATCTGCGTAATTTCAACATTGCCGTTTTCGGATGCACCGTCCATGATATTATCAAACACTTCCCAGATACTTACCGTCCCGGTAATGACCGGAGTACCACTGTCCAGTAAAAGTCGGCAAGCCTCCGTGCTGTTGTTTCGAATTGCGGTGCGCAATGCCGCATCACGCTTTCGGTGTCCCATGCGCCCTGATCCAGCAAGAAGTTCATCACATCGGTATTGTTTTGCTTCGCTGCGATTTGCAGCAGTGTGTTGTCAGCGGCATCTATGGATTGGATGGTTCCAAACCCACTCATAAGTAGCAATTTGACAGTGCTGGCATCGCAGAAGGCAACGGCATAGCAAAGCGTTTGCAATTGCTCCTCTTCGGAAAGATCGGTTTTCGCTGCCAATTCCTGCACTTTCGTATTGTCACCGCGAATCGCAGCTTCAAAGATTGGCGTGAGAATTGTGCTCGTCTGTGATGGATCCAGTGAAGCAACTAATTTGTGAATCCGCTGATAATGTGTATATGCGCCTTCGAAATCCAGTGCATGAGATAGCACCACAGGTGTCACCTCTGCACCATAGGAAAGCAACAGGTTCATTGCCGCCATATCGTCATCCAGTTGGACGGCGTAATCTAACGCTGTCCAACCTTCTTTATTCTGCTGCGATACATCTGCGTCGTATCGTAAAAACAGTTCTGCATAATCAGAGGACGAATAATTCCCAGCCCCCGGCAAAAAACCGTACTGCTGCGGTTTATAACCAGACGCATACATCAGTAGAGTGTTGCCTTGACGGTCCGCATAATTTGCGTCACTTCCATTTTTCAACAACTGTTCCAGAAATAATGGGCGAGGAGTTGTTTGCCATACGCACAGGATTGGACTTGTAAACGATCCATTTACCCATATGCGGTTCATATTTGCCCCCTCTTTCGCTGCCTCCTGAATTGCATCATAATTGGGGTGAACAACCGCTGATACAAGTCGTTGCGTTGCCTGCATATTGTCTAGCACTTGTTCATAATCCGGACGACAACCGGTTAGCAAGAAAAGCATTCCCGAAAAGAACAGAAAATATCTCAAGTGTCTCATTTATTATATCCTCCCCAAGTGAATGACACTTTGGTATTTGTTAGTTGTGTAGTCATTTTATTGGAAAGTTTGCTATTTCGGGAACTCGGCTTAGGTTTAACCGTTCTCATAAATGCTTTCGCTACATCACGCGACGGGAAGGTAATGCTACCAACCATTGTTAAATCAAGGCAATTTACAATTTCTGTACTTGGTCTAAAACCTGTAATCCACCAATGTGTTGTCGCTGGGCGAATGAACAGCAGATTACGAGGATTATAACTACCTTTATATAGATCAAACTGCATAAGCATCATATCCGTATCTGCCACCGCACTATAGTGGTTAAGACGGTCGCATAGTAAAGATTTGAAATATCTTACATTATTATCGTTATAAATGGAAGAATAATCTACGGATAAAGTTGTATCTACTGCATTAGGAGAGCGATAATAAAGACCTATTTCGCCACCTATACCCATATTTAGGTAATTTCCCTTCCAGCCTTCAATGCGCCACTCTTTTATTACGCCAGACTTCGTAGGTGCAGTGAAAAAAGCTTCAAAACGAGTATAGTTACATACATTAAAAGCAATATCATATAGGTTATTGTATCCGGCATCTCTTTGCAGTGCGTTAACCTCTGCATACCACACCCCGTTTTTTGTATCCTTTTTGAACAGGGTATTAGGAAGAGGATCGACCCATATAGTTGGACGGTCTAATCCTAATGCTTGATATAGATACGCATCCGTTGTATAAAAATGGCCGCCGCTATTCCACATATATGCAGGATTGCACCATAAATAACTATACTTTCCATCAATCTGAACCACCAAATTATTCCTTTTTGAATCCCAACTGATGGTACCCTTACGACTTTCTACAAATTTTCTAATTTGAATTTCTTCTAAACCGTATGGATCAACTCGATTTGTTATACTATTCCCGCAATACGTATACCAATTATCGCCAGCTTTAGCTGGGTCTTCCTGCGTGAACCGGTGGTCGGCAGGGTCGTAGAAACGATTCTGCGCGAAATACAGGTCAAGCACTTCGTCCCAAGTGTAGCCGGTGAAATTGTTGGCGTTGTCGATACCGCTGAAATTCGTGTCCGTGTAGGTTTCGGTCAGCGGATTGCCCCACGGGTCATAGATCGTGTGCGAGATTACCTTGCCGTTTTCATCTACGGCAAACAGTGTGCTGCCAAGGTGGCTGGTGCGATACCACACCTTGCGTACATCGTTTGCAGCAAAGTCGCTTTGCAGGTTTTCGCCGCCCTCGCCGCGCTTCGTGCCGGCTGCATAGCCGTACTCTGCGGAGATTCGGGTGCTGTTCTCATCGTACACATAACGCTGTGTGAAGCTGCCGTCCTCTGTTATCAGTATATCACGGTTAGCCGTAGAAAGATAGTCCACAACATAGTTCTTTGTTACGGTTTCAAAGTTGCTCTGGAAGGTCGTGCCTACCTCGGTTTCCCATGTACGCTGCCAGAAAAAGCGTCCGTCCATCAAGAAATCCAGATAATCGGTGCCGTGCGAACCGTCCTTCAAGTCGGAGTTTGCATGACCGGCGTTCTTGTTGTCGCGCACCTGTACATTCTTAATGCGTGCATTGAGCGCATTGTAAGTGTAGGTACTGCTCTGGCCGTCTTCGATCTTGCCGGTTTTCAGCTTGTTCTGTGCCGTGTAGGTATACTCGGTCGCGCCGTCCGGTGCAGCCTTCTTGATCAGATTGCCCGCCGCGTCATAGGTATAAGTGGTCGTACCGTCCTTGCCGGTCTTGCTAACCAGACGGTTTTGCAGATCGTAGGTGTAAGTGTTCGTACCATCGGAAA